>NZ_VOZV01000045.1:0-18836 GCF_013419565.1 Acinetobacter sp. YH12072
ATGCCATTTTTCTTTATACTGTCACTGAGGCAGGTTGGACATTTGATTTCTAGAGTTATTCGCATTTCTCTATTTTATCAAAATTCAACCTGCTTTGTTTCAGCATACTTTTTGAAACACCACCAAACTTTTGTCTAATGCGGAAGAAATCAAATCGATGACCAAGCGGATTGGTATCGCGGATCGCACCATTAGCATTGGTTTTGTTGGCTCGTTATTGTTCGGTTTGCTATCGCGTATTGTGTTTCTATTTAAGCAGCAACATCCCCAGCTCAAAATTGAGATGGTTGAAATGAATACTTCAGAGCAGATTCAGGCACTTAAAGAAGGGCGGATTGATGTCGGTTTTGGACGCTTGAGAATTTCAGATCCGGCAGTGAAACGGGTGTTGCTGCGGGAAGAACGGCTGATGGTCGCGGCACATTCTAGTCATTTTTTTTCGCAACGAGATGGCGTGAATCTGGCTGAACTGGTGGATCAGCCACTCTTTTTATACCCGAATAATGGTAAAGCTAATTTTTCTACCCAAGTGCGCGGTATATTTTCCGAGTATGGACTAGAGCCGAAAAATATCCGTGCAGTCAGTGAATTGCAACTGGCGCTTGGCTTTGTGGCTGCTGGAGAGGGCGTCTGTATTGTGCCGGAAAGTGCCCAGAATATTCGGTTGGCTCATTTAAACTTTATCCCTTTATTAGATGAATTTGCGGTCAGTCCGGTCTTTATGGCGATTCGTAATATGGATGAAAGTGAATATATTCGTTATCTGTTTGATGCGGTCTATCAGGTTTATGATCTTGAAGCGATTAAATATGATCGTGCGGTGTTTTAAACGAGATTAAAAAATATTTAGATGTTATATAAAATAGGTGAAATTATTATTTAATGACTGAATTAAAGTCATTTTATTTGGATGAATATCATTAAGGCATAGTAAATAAAGCCTTTTCTTTAAGGCAGACTTTATAGGTATAGAAGCATGCCTATTCAGTTTTGGACATTTATGGACATCTTCTGCATTGTGAATCTCATAAATTGAACTTCACAATTAGGAGGTGGAGATGTCTACAAATAAAGTGAATATAAATACGCTGATCGATGAAGCGAAGTTCACGCCTTTTCATTGGGGCGTCCTGATCTGGTGTTTGCTGATCATTATTTTTGACGGTTATGACCTGGTGATTTACGGCGTGGCTTTACCGCTACTGATGCAGGAATGGTCACTCAGTGCAGTACAGGCCGGAATGTTAGCCAGTACCGCCTTGTTCGGTATGATGTTTGGTGCCATGAGCTTTGGCACTTTGTCCGATAAACTGGGACGTAAAAAAACCATCATGATCTGTGTCGCGATCTTTAGTGGTTTTACGTTTATCGGTGCCTTTGCAACATCACCTGTCGAATTCGGAATTCTACGTTTTCTTGCCGGACTAGGAATTGGTGGCGTGATGCCAAACGTCGTTGCCCTGATGACGGAATACGCACCAAAAAGGATTCGCAGTACACTGGTCGCTTTGATGTTTAGTGGCTATGCCATCGGCGGGATGACATCTGCCTTGCTTGGCGCATGGCTGGTGCCACAGTTTGGCTGGAAAATCATGTTCTTGCTTGCGGGTACTCCTTTACTGTTTCTGCCGATACTCTGGAAATATTTACCAGAATCCCTGATGTATCTGACCAATAAGCAGCAAACGGCTCAAGCGCAAAGCATTATCCAGAAAATTTCGCCAACACAGGTAATTGGATCTGACACCCAGTTTGTCCTGAATGAAGTGCAAAAAGGCGATGAAGCACCTTTAAAAGCATTATTTCAGCAAGGCCGCACATTTAGTACCTTTATGTTCTGGCTGGCATTTTTCATGTGTCTATTAATGGTCTATGCACTGGGTAGCTGGTTACCAAAACTGATGATCCAGGCTGGATATTCACTGGGTGCCAGCATGATTTTCCTGTTTGCCCTGAATATTGGCGGCATGATTGGGGCTATTGGTGGGGGGTATCTGGCAGATCGTTTCCATATTAAAAAAGTGTTGACCATCATGTTTCTTTGCGGGGCAGCTTCTTTAATCCTGCTCGGTTATAACAGTCCGCAATTCGTGCTTTATAGCTTGATTGCAGTGGCCGGTGCAGCAACTATTGGTTCACAAATTCTCCTGTATACCTTCGTGGCACAATATTATCCATCAACGGTGCGCTCTACCGGCATGGGTTGGGCTTCCGGAATTGGACGTATTGGTGCGATCGTTGGACCGGTATTGACAGGTGCTTTACTCACCATGAATTTACCGCATCAAATGAACTTCTTTGCAATTGCGATTCCCGGTTTGATTGCTGCGCTGGCAATTTTCCTGGTGAACTTAAAAATGTCTGTAGAAGGTCAAGCCCTTGCTGCACCTGAGATTCGCACTGATTCTCTCGCTGAAAAAGCAAGTTAATGGATTAAATATCAATTAATAAAGAAAACACTTCTAATGATAGAGATCGCCATCGTAAGCGGTGGTGATCTGTTGCTAGAATCGAGACGCATAATAAAAAAGTGAGTTTAGGATGAACACGGAACAATTATTTAATAATCAAACAATCACATTAAAACGCACGGTTCTGATGAGCATGATGGCAATAAGTTTAGGGGGCCTTAGCTTGTCTACCCAGGCACAAACTCCAGCTCAGTCCAATCAGCAGGAAATTGAGCAGTTGCGTCAGGAAGTTCAAGCTCTACGCGCCCTGATTGAACAGCAGCAAACTCAGACAGCTGCTGTGACTGCACCTGTAGCGGCAACGCCGGCACCTGCAAATACAGCAGTAGCGCCTGCGAGCAAATCTGTGATGAAAATTGCCAGTGGGGCCGAGTTTAATTTATACGGTAATATCCGTGCTGATGCCTCTTATCAGGCTGAGGGCGGTGCAGCGACACGTATGTATAACCAGATTAATGCGGTACCTCTTGAAGGCACAGGTGAACGCAGTGATGAGTTTAAGTCCACGCTTTCAGCCACCCGTTTAGGGATGGATTTTAAAGCGCCCGTGGGTGCTGGGGATAAGGCCTTAAGTGGTAAGGTTGAGGTCGATTTCCTGGGTGGAGCTGGTTTTGATAACCTGCGTATCCGTCATGCCTATATCAGCTATGCTGACTGGTTAATTGGTCAAACCTGGTCAAACTTTGCAACTCCGGACTATATACCTGAGACGGTAGATGCACTGGTTTATGCCGGTGGTTCAATTAAACGGACACCTCAGATTCGTCATACCAGTACTTTGAGTCCAGCGACCAATCTGGTGCTTGCAGTAGAAGATCCGAAAGATGCGACCATTACGGGAATCAAACAGCGTTTACCGGCTTTAACTGCACGCTTAAACCACAAATTTGCGGATAATCTTTCTGTTAGCGCGCGTGCGATGGGGAATGAAAAACGCGTGAATGAAGATGAAAAAACTGCATGGGGTGTAGGTTTAGGTGCCAAATACGAGTTTGTTCCAGGCACCAGCCTTAAGGCAGATTATTATCATGTCAAAGGTGATAGCAGTTTTGTCTCTTACGCCAATCCAGGTGTCGTTACAGCTGCTAATGGAGATCTTCTACAGAGTGAATTCGACTCAATTACAGTCGGTCTAACGCAGCAGTTTAATGATAAATTGCGTGGCACAGTAGGCTATGGTTATATGAATTTCGACCAAGATAATGGCTATCTTGCTGCTCCTGGTCTGAATCTAACAGCAGTGAACAAAGACCTTTGGCAGGCTTGGGCCAATGTGTTCTATAACCCTACAAAACCGCTGAGTTTTGGCCTGGAATATGTTTATGGTGAACGTGAAGCATTGGGTGCTGCACCAAATGGCAGTACAAAAGGTGAAGATAACCGAGTGAATGCCGTTGCAATTTACAGTTTCTAAGCTCCAGCGATTTAACATAAGAAACCTAAAGCGTGGATGAATTAATCCACGCTTTTTGCATGATTCAGGATCACCTCTGCCAGTACATTGACTGCATTTTCTATCTCAGAAGTCCAGTCAAATGAACAGTTCAGGCGAATATAATTCTGGCTGGTATGTTCCGGTTTAAACAGCAAAGCAGGAGCAATGGCAATATTGTGCTGAATCAGCTGTTCATATAAAACCTGACCATCCAGCTGTTCCGGCAATTTGATCCAGAGAAAATACCCACTAGAATAATAATAAATTTCACAGACTGAATCTAAACGCGCTTTGAGTTCCTGATAAAACTTTTGCTTATACTTTTCCAGCTGCTGTTTTAAATGGCGCAAATGCTTTTCATAATGATGATGGGACAGAAAATCAACCAATGCATTTTGTAATAGCGGACTAACAGTCAAAGTACTCATGAGCTGTAAATGCTGGATTGCATCGGAAAATGGGCCAGCGAAAACCCAGCCGACCCGCGCACCCATGCCCAGAGTTTTAGAAAATGAAGAGCAGTGCAATACCCGTTGATGCTGATCAAAATATTTTACGGAAACCGGTTTATGAGCGCCGTAATTGAGTTCCTGATAGACATCATCTTCAATCAGATATACCTGATATTCATTCAACAGTTCCGCAATTCTTTGCTTGATCTCTGAATTTACCGTAAAGCCAATCGGATTATGCACATTCAGCATCAGCCAGCAAACTTTGATCGGGTACTGTTTAAGTGCTTGTTCAAATGATTCCAGGTCAAAACCAAACTGCGGATGTTCAGGGATTGTGATGACTTGCAAGCCTAAACGTTCAGCCGCCTGCCAGGCACCATAAAAAATGGTTTGCTGGAGCAGGATAAAATCACCCGGTTGAGTCAAAGCCTGTAAAGACAGATTGAGGGCTTCCAAGGCACCAGAAGTAATGACAATGTCATCCGAAGTACAGTTTATACCTTGTAACTGATAGCGATTGGCAATCAGTTGGCGTAATTCCTGATTACCCGGTGGCATATGATTTTGATGGCTATAACTGCTTTTTCTTTTGCTATGCTGCGCCAAAATCTGCATAAACCGGCTGTTATATAACAGTTCAGCATTTGGAAAAGCTGAACCAAAAGGTGCAATATTTGGAGTTTGCAGTGACTTTAAATAATTAAATACCACAGAGTTAATTTTAACTTTGGAGTTTAAGCCAATCTGTACCGCGGGTTCTTTGCTGTTATAGGTTTGAGGTCGCTCCGCAATATAGTAGCCAGATTTATCTTTGGCATAGACCAATCCTTGCGATTCAAGCACCTGATAGGCATTAAGCACCGTCATCAGGCTATAGCCGGACAGTTCAGTTTGTTCCCGTAATGAAGGTAATTTGTCATGCGCCTTCCATGCGCCATTTTCAATCATCTGGCGAATATTTTGGGCTAGCTTTTCAGATTTGAACATAAGAAAATAAAATCTAAACTGTACTAATATAATCAGAATTATATTATGAATAAGTTATTAAAATATAACAAATCAAAAAAATAAGTGGCTAACTGTTATATTTTTTTAAATGAATATTGTATCTATACAGTTGATTTAGGTCTGCTGATAATAAAACTCATAACGCCAGACCAACCTATGGGTGATCATATGAATTCAGAAGACAACAAAGCACCAAAATATGCGGATAGCAGTATTTCTGATGCAGCATTCAAGAAGATGATTCTCTGGTTTGCACTTTATACTGGTTTATTCTGCCTCGGCGTTATCTTTGTAGTAAATGCAGACAAAATTATGATGAGCGGCTTTTAAAATTCTCTTCTCCCTGAACACTATCATCGCCCCAATCTAAATTGGGGCTTTTTTTATGCCACACATTACCAGTTTTATTTTCTACTTTTTCTGCATCCACTCTATGACTTTGTCACAATTTGACACTCACAAAGTCAGATTTCCTTGCTAGATTCAGACTGTTTGATGATAAAAATGAATACAGGCTTTTCGCCAGCGCATCATACAGAAATAACAACGATATAGCAGATGGACAAACAACAAGGATAAAGGAGTGAAGCATGCTCGGAAATATGATGTTCCAGCCCTTACTGATCAGCAGCATGATTGAACATGCCGGTCGTTATCATGCCGATACCGAGATCATTTCTAAAAATACCGATACCAGCATTAAAAAGACCAATTGGGGAGAAATCCGGGAAAACTCGAAACGTTTTGCCAATGTATTACAGCAATTCGGTCTGACACTCGGCGACCGGGTTGCAACCATTGCCTGGAATAATCATCGACATCTAGAATCTTGGTATGCCATTTCGGGAAGTGGACTGATTTGCCATACCATTAACCCGCGGTTATTTCCGGAACAGCTGGTATTTATTATCAATGATGCTGCCGATCGAATACTGCTGTTTGATAAAACCTTTGCACCTTTAATTAAAGCCGTCAAACCGTTATTAAAAACTGTAGAACAGTATATCTGTCTGGATGCTGAAGATTCGTCGATTCGTGAAGCCATTCCGGAAGTTCAGTTTTATGACGATTTGCTTGCCCAGCAATCTGCAGAATTTGACTGGCCTGAACTGGATGAAAATACAGCAAGTTCACTGTGTTATACCTCCGGTACGACTGGAAATCCGAAAGGGGTTTTATATAGCCATCGCTCAACAGTGCTGCATAGTTATGCGATTATCATGCCGGATTCCCTGAATGTGGCAGCGCGTGACATCATGCTGCCGGTGGTACCAATGTTCCATGTCAATGCCTGGGGAACCCCATATGCCGCTGCCATGGTCGGTTGTACCTTGGTGTTGCCGGGGCCAGGCCTGGATGGAGCTAGTCTGGTTAATCTGATTGATACGTATAAAGTCTCTGTGGCTTTAGGTGTTCCGACGATCTGGCAAGGGCTGATTGCGGCTGCCCAGCAAAGTGGTTCAAAACTGGAAAGCCTGAAACGGAATGTGGTCGGTGGTTCTGCCTGTCCACCGGCTATGCTGAAAACCTTTAAAGAGCAGTTTAACTGCGAAACCATTCATGCTTGGGGGATGACTGAAACCAGTCCACTTGGTAGTGCCAATCAGCTAAAAACCAAACACCTTGATCTGGCGGATGAAGAAAAAATGCAGATTCGCTTGTCTCAAGGTCGTCCACCGTTTGGCGTTGATTTACGTTTAACCGATGAAGAAAAAGGAACCCAGGAAATTGCCCGAGATGGTGAAACCATAGGCAATCTGCAGATTAAAGGGCACTGGATCATTGATCATTATTTTGGCAAGGAAGAATCTACGCTCACAGCAGATGGATGGTTTGATACCGGAGATATTGCTACCTTAAATGAAGATGGATTTATGAAGCTGTGTGACCGTTCCAAAGATCTGATCAAGTCAGGCGGTGAATGGATCTCTTCAGTCGATCTTGAAAATATGGCGATGGGACATCCTGAAATTGCCATGGCTGCCGTGATTGCGGCACAGCATCCTAAATGGGATGAGCGTCCCGTTCTGATTGCGATTAAAAAGCCAGAGAGTCATGTGAGTGAAGCTGAAATGCTGGATTACTATGCGGACAAGGTCGCTAAATGGCAAATTCCGGATCGCGTGATCTTTGTAGATTCTATTCCGTTAAGTGGAACCGGCAAGATGCTGAAAAAAGACCTGCGTGAACTTTATGGCTCTATCTTGCTGGAACAGGCCGTAGGTTAAGCTATTTCTTTAAAAGGTAAAATTTTGCCTTTTTAACTCACCGAATATTTAAAACAGAAACTGATCTCTTATATAGAGGTCAGTTTTTTTATATGTTTTTGCTAAAAATATACAGACCAAAAAAGCAATTTATTCAGTTCATACAGTTTTAACAGCACTTTCTGGCTAGGATTGTCTTACAAAAAGTCCAACTATGGTTTCTAAGCACATAATTTGACCTACATTGACATGGTGTGAGCTTCAAAATTCTTTATTCTGGACTACATAATAAATAGACAGTTGTACATTAATGCTGTCTGCGGAATAGAGGGGATAAAAATGACAAGTATGACAACCTACAAGCCGCATTGGATTCGTGAAGATTTCATTGATTTTGTTGGTGAAAAAATCCATCCAACCTGGGCACTCAAAAAAGTCAAAGCATCGGTCGTGAATATTCAGGCGGTTAGCCCAGACTTTTTCAAAATCCAGTTACGTCCAAATTATAACTTTAACCGCGGATCATTTCAGGCCGGTCAAAATATCGCGGTGACTCTGCGTCTGGATGGAGTACGTCATCAACGTCATTATTCTATCGTGACCATTTTAAAAAATGGTGATGTGATTATTGCAGTCAAGCAGCAAGGTAAAGTGTCGCGTGCCCTAACTTTATTGCAACTAGGTGCAGTGGTCGAGCTGTCTCAGCCACAGGGCGAATTTACCTTATTAAACTCTCCTAAACCGATTCTGTTTCTGGCATCAGGCAGTGGCATTACTGCAATTTATTCCTTATTGCAAAAAGCAGTCGTGCAGTTTCAGCATCCGATTGATCTAATCTATTTCACCCGTGATGATGCATTTCATGCCGAGATCAAAACCTTGGCGTTGATGCATCCTCATCTGAAATATCATCATTTTAATACAGTCGAGCATAAGCAACATCTGAGCCAGCAATTGCTAAACAAGCTGGTACCAGACTTTGAACAGCGTGAAATCTATGCCTGTGGTTCAGCGGGAATGATGAAAACTGCACTCAAAATTGCCGATAAACTGGCGGTGAAATCCAGCTTCCATTCTGAATATTTCCAGATTGCGATGGATGAAAAAGTGAAAGCACAGCCTGTACAGTTTTTAAGATCGCAGCAGGAATTCCAGGCAGAATCTAATCTGCTGGAAAGTGCAGAGCAGGCGGGTCTTCGTCCAGCGCATGGTTGCCGTATGGGCATTTGTAATACTTGCTCATGTACCAAAGTCAGCGGTTCAGTTAAAAACATGCTGACGGGTGAGATCGACCACGGCAGCAATACTCCAATCAAACTTTGTATTTCACAGGCCGTCAGTCCTGTGGTGATTAATTTATAAGCTATTTCAACCATTACTAAACGAATAAGAAGGTGCTCCCATGAATATGCAAATTGATTTTAAAAAACACAGTAAATCTCAATTTCTAAGCCCGGAACAGGTTGAAGAGTTCGGTGCCAAGGTTGATGCTATCCGCCGTGAAGTAATGGAAGATTTGGGCGAAAAAGACGCAGAATATATTTATAAAATCCGTAATTTTGTACGTTATAGCGAGATTGCTTCCCGTGGCATGCTGATGGTCGCAGGCTGGTTGCCACCGGTCTGGTTAGCGGGAACAGGCTTATTGGGTATCTCGAAAATCGTGGAAAATATGGAACTTGGCCATAATGTGATGCACGGCCAGTTCGACTGGATGAATGATCCGAGTCTGAATGGTTCGACTTATGATTGGGATACTATTTCCACTGGGGATGACTGGAAATACACGCATAATTATATTCACCACACGTATACTAATATTGTCGGTATGGATCATGATGTCGGTTATGGTCTGATCCGTGTCAGTGAATCTCAGCCGTGGGAACTACGTTTTATCTGGAATATTCCTTTAACCATTCAGTTGATGGTGTTCTTTGAATGGTATGTGGGTGTACAGCGTTTGCATCTGGAAGATGTAATTGCCTATAAAACCAAAACCTGGAAACAGGTCTGGGAAGAAGCAGCACCTTTACGCAAAAAAATGCGCCGTCAGGTTCTGAAAGATTATGTATTTTTCCCGATTATTGCTGGCCCAAATGCCATTCCAGTATTTACTGGGAATGCGGTTGCCAATGTGATTCGTAGCCTATGGGCGTCTGCGGTGATCTTTAATGGACATTTCACTGAAGATGCAGAAACCTTTGAAATGGACAATACCGACAATGAAACCCGTGCGGAATGGTATCTGCGTCAGATCCGTGGTTCGAGCAACTTCAGTGGCGCGAACTGGTTGCATATTCTGAGTGGGAATTTAAGCCATCAGATTGAGCATCATCTGTTCCCAGATATGCCAGCAAACCGTTATGCTGAAGTTGCACCAAAAATCAAAGCCTTATGCGCTGAGTATGGGGTTCACTATAACGAAGCCAGCTTTATGAAACAGTTCTCGACTGTATGGGTCAGACTGGCGAAATGCTCACTACCAAATGAATGGAATCAGCAAATTGCAGAAAAAACTCACGCAGTTAAATCGGTGTTTCGTTACTTTAAATCCAAACTTGTAAATTAATTTTTTAAGGTTTCTCTATTATCCAGTTTGGTACTCCTCAATAGATTTGGATGGTCTATTGAGGATTTTTTTATCTGTTAAAAAGTGGTCAGTTCACACGAATTTATGAATGAAATATGAAGATGATTTTCAAAAAATGACGAAGGCGGGACAGATTTACTACCGCTGAAACGCTTCGCCTACAAGCTAAGCGTTTACCTCAAGGAGGTTCTTTTTATAATGGCCGCGTTCTATCATTCAAGGTCTCAGTTTTGAAATATCTTAAATATTTTTCAGGCATCTCACTGTTATTGCTGTTAACCGCGTGTAATTCCTCAGAAACTCCAGCACCAGATTATCAGGGGAACTGGAAAAATACACTGGAAAATCCAAAATTGGAAAATATCCTGGTGATTTCCAAAAATGGTGAAAACTATTTCATTACCAATACCATTAAAGACAAAGAAAGCGGCAAAACCGACAAGAAAAATCCGATGCCAGCTTCAGTCGCTGATAATGGTCTGCTTCAGATTAATTCAGGTACAGGTGTCGTTGATTTCGCGATTGACGAAAAAACTGGCAATCTGGTCGGCTCAGGCTCCGTCTATAAAAAAGCCAAATAATGCTCTAATCTAATCAATTCAGAGATAACACGAAAAATGCCATGATCAGAAAGGATTCATGGCATTTTTTTAATTCACCAATTTTATGAGACCAGCAAAATCTTCTACAAAATAATCTGCCTTGGCTTTGATCAAATCCATTTCATGCGCAGAATACTGGTCGTAAATTGCAACGACATCAATTCCCGCATTGTTGGCAGCTTCCACCCCAATTAAAGAGTCTTCAACAATCAGGCAATCTTTAGCCTCAATTTCAAAATGCTGGAGCGCATTTAAATACACTTCTGGATGCGGTTTGATATTCTCAACATTTTCACGAGTCAAAATAATCGCAAAATCATCATCAAAACTGATTTTCTGATTAATCTTCTGGTTATTGTCCTGATAACGCTGCACATTGAATAAACTAGTGGTAGTCGTGAGTGCCAATTGTATCCCTTGCTGTTTTAAGGCTTGAATCAGCAGCTCAGCTTGCGGTTTGAGTTCTATCACATGATCCAGAAAATGCCGTGAAATATGATAACGACGGTTTTTAACCTCTTCCTTGCTGGGTTCAAAACCATATAGCTCTTTTAAATAGCCACAATATTCCAGATAAGGATCGGGCATATGTCTAAAGGCTTTCAGTTGCAGGTCACGCTGTTGCTGAATCTGATCCAGACCGATTTCGATCCCCGACAATTCCTGAATCAGGGCAGCATCGACTTGGTTCCAGATTCCCACTGAATCAATCAAGGTCCCATCCAGGTCAAAACATACCAGCTTTTTATCTTTAAACATGTCACACCCAATTCTCTTTCACCGCCATTATCCCGTTTTTGGATAGAGATAAAAAGTCCAGTTTGGGTGCACATCCAGACTGTATTTATCAATAAATTCGTAAAATGAACTTATTTTGAGCATTTTAAGTATTACTAATAATAAAAATCGTAATACTAAATTGGCACGTCATTTGCATTTATTTACACATCATAAAGTGATCTAGGGTTCCGGCAGTTTTTTCAAAAAACTGCGCCTGAGACCGAGAGTTCACGGCTCGATTTGAGCTACACGGAGGGATAAAAGCCCGGGAGGTTGGAACAAAAACCTTAGAGAGGTCATGCAAATGGGCGCAATAGACAATAAGTACCATAACAATCAAACACTTTGGACTGAAATCCTGCCGGGAGGGCATCATTGGTCCGGGCGCATTCAAAAAGGCGCGGTTCTGCAATTCAAGGCACTCGGTGCCAATGCCAATGTTTCCCTGTTCTGTGTCAATGCTGAAGACAAACTGGAACGTTACAACATGCCAGACAGCCTGAAAGGCCAACATACCGCATACCTGACAGCAGGGAATGTGCTGTATTCCGATCTGGGTCGTGTGATGGCATCCATCGTCAAAGATGAAGCTGGCTGGAACGATACTTTCTGCGGGCCATCCCGTCCTGAACAGATTGAAAAACAGTTTGGCATCCGTACCTTCCAGGATGCCCGCAATGACATGTACCAAAGCGGTTTAGATGGTCTGTTGGTTGAATTATCCAAATTCTCTTTAGGCCAGACTGACCTCAGTGCGACTGTGAATCTATTCTCTAAAGTTACGCCAAATGATGCGGGGGCATTGTCTTATGTGCCTTCAGACAATACTGATCAAATCATTGAACTGCGTTTTGAAATGGACTGTCTGGTGTTCCTGTCTGCTGCACCGCATGGTCTGGATAACAGTACGGAATATCAACCGGCAGACATCCAGTTATCCCTATTTAAAGCCAATAGCTTAGGCGAAACTGATATCTGCCGTGACTCCTGTCCACAGAACCAGCGTGCATTCCAGAATAATGCACGTTACTACGCACTTTCTAATGTTTAAGGCAGGAGAATAACAATGACAGCTCTACAACAATTCGAAAAAACCGTACTTAGCGAAATCTGTCCTGCCGGTGAAGCATGGATGTGCGAAGTCAAAAAAGACCAGTATTTCCGTATCATCGATCTGGAAGGGAATCAGGCAGTCGATACCTTATTTATCTCGGCTGAAAACCCAGAAGAGCGTTATAGCACAACCGATACACTGGCGATTAACCAGCAGATTTATCTGGAAAAAGGCACCACTTTATACAGTAACTTTGGCCGTGCCATTGCCGTGATCCATGATGACAACTGCGGCCGTCACGACACTTTAGGCGGTGGATGTTCATGTGAAAGTAATACCGTCCGTTATGCACATGACACATACCCAATGCACAGCTGCCGTAACAACTTTATGTATGCGCTGGCAAAACATCCAGTGGCAAAAAAACATGGCTTAAACGTGCGTCACATCGGTCCAAACATCAACTTCTTTATGAATGTGCCGGTGACTGCTGATGGTCACCTGAAATTTGATGATGGTATTTCTGCCCCTGGCAAGTATGTGGAAATCAAGGCAGAAATGGACCTGATCGTACTGATCTCGAACTGTCCACAACTGAACAACCCATGTAATGCCTACAACCCGACACAAATCCAGCTGGTTGTGCGTGAAGGCGAGGAGGCTTAAGTCATGTTTGATAAAGTTCTGATTGCCAACCGTGGCGCGATTGTCTGCCGCGTGATCCGTACCCTGAAAAAACTGGGGATTCAGTCTGTCGCCGTTTATTCTGAAGCAGACCGTGATTCTCTACATGTCACTCTTGCGGATGAAGCTGTGTATATTGGTGAAGCTCCAGCCAGCCAAAGCTATTTAAATGTCGAAAAAATTCTGGAAGTGGCGAAACAGACCGGTGCTCAAGCAATTCACCCGGGCTATGGCTTCCTGTCTGAAAATGCAGAATTCTGCGATCTGTGTGAAGCACAAGGCATTGCTTTCATTGGGCCAAACTCGGCACAAATGCGTGCTTTTGGTTTAAAGCATACAGCGCGTGAGCTGGCAATTCAGGCTAACGTACCATTACTGCCAGGTAGCCAGTTACTGGCAGATGAAGCAGAAGCCCTGGCCGAAGCTGAACGTATCGGCTATCCAGTCATGTTGAAAAGTACTGCGGGTGGTGGCGGGATCGGCATGCGTCTGGTCTGGAACGAAGCTGAGCTGAAAGATGCCTATGCAACAGTTTCATATTTAGCACAAGCCAACTTCAAAGATGCCGGTCTGTACCTGGAAAAATTTGTACAAAATGCCCGTCACATTGAAGTGCAGATTTTTGGTGATGGCCAAGGCAAGGTAATTGCTCTTGGTGAACGCGATTGTTCGGTACAACGCCGTAACCAGAAAGTGATCGAGGAAACGCCAGCACCGCACATTAGCGATGAGCAACGTGCCTATATCCAGAATGTCGCGATTCAGCTGATGGAGTCAGTGAATTACCGTTCTGCCGGTACGGTTGAATTCGTGATGGATACCGACACCCAGGAATTCTACTTTCTTGAAGTGAATACCCGTCTTCAAGTCGAACACGGTGTGACGGAGCAAGTCTTTGGTGTGGACCTGGTAGAATGGATGGTGACACTTGCCAGCGGTGACTGGGCTGCACCAACCGGGCAACTGGAATCCAAAGGTCATTCGATTCAGGTACGTCTCTATGCCGAAGACCCGATCAAGAACTTCCAGCCAAGTGCCGGTCTGCTGACTTATGTCGAGTTTGATGATAATGCACGTAACGAAACCTGGGTGGAAACCGGATCGAATGTATCATCTTTCTATGATCCAATGATTGCTAAAATCATTGTCACAGCAGATGATCGTGACGCAGCCATTCAGGCGATGACGGATACACTGTCGAAAACTCAAGTGGCGGGTATCGAAACCAACCTGGAATATCTACAAAACATTATTGATGGTGAGGTGTTTAAAGCTGGTACACAAACCACGCGTTTCCTGAATACTTTTGAATGGAAAACCCAAAAAGTTGAAGTGCTACAAGCGGGCATTCAAACTGCTGTGCAAGATGTGACAGGTCGTTTGGGCTACTGGGATGTCGGTGTGCCGCCATCAGGTGCGATTGACCCATTGTCATTAAATGTGGCAAACCAGTTATTAGGTAATGCCCCAAATACAGCGGGTCTAGAATGTACCCTGCAAGGGCCAACTTTAAAATTCCATTGTGACAGCCAGATTGTATTGGCCGGTGGTGACATGCCATCAACACTGGATGGTGTGGCTGTGCCAATGTGGCAAACCGTGAATGTGTGTAAAGGTCAGATTTTAAAATGTGGCAAAATTGCCACAGGTTGCCGGACTTATATCGGCATTAAGAGCGGTCTGAATGTGCCTGAATATTTAGGTTCACAAGCGACCTTTACTTTGGGGCAGTTTGGTGGTCATGCAGGGCGCAACTTGCTGATTGGCGATATGCTTCCAATTACGGCATTCACAAGCGATGAAGTGAAAGCACTAGCGCCAGCGCAAATTCCGACTTTCAGCCATGAATGGGAAATTGCGGTGATGTATGGCCCGCATGGTGCGCCAGATTTCTTCACCAAAAAGGACATTGATACCTTCTTTGCCAATAATTTTGAGATTCACTTTAACTCTAGCCGTACCGGTATCCGCCTGATTGGTCCAAAGCCGGAATGGGCACGTGAAGATGGTGGTGAAGCCGGTCTGCATCCATCCAATATTCATGACAACGCGTATGCGATTGGTGCGATCGACTTTACAGGCGATATGCCAATTATTCTCGGTCCAGATGGCCCAAGTTTGGGGGGGTTTGTTTGTCCAGCGGTGGTGATCAATTCTGAGCTGTGGAAACTGGGTCAGCTCAAAGCCGGTGACAAAGTGAAATTTGTTCCAGTCAGCTATCACCAAGCCAAATTGCTAAATGAAAAATATCATGCACAACTCGAAGCACTGGGTACTCAGGAAGTTTCATTTAATGAATCCTTCTATCCGGAACTGGCTACGTTGAAAAATGCCGTACTGGATACCTTAAAAGGTGAAAACGGTGCGCCGGACGTGGTGTATCGACCAGCGGGTAACAACTATATGTTAGTGGAATATGGCGAGTTGGTACTAGATCTGAACCTGCGTTTCCGCATCCATGCCTTGATGCAATGGGTTCAAAAACAGAATATTCCGGGCATTATTGACCTGACACCGGGCATTCGTTCGCTGCAAATCCATTTTGATTCTATCAAGCTGGATCAGCTCGACCTGTTGCGCCTGTTGCAAGTGGCTGAAACTGAATTGCCTGATGTGACTGAAATGGAAGTGCCATCGCGTACGGTATATCTGCCACTTGCTTGGGAAGATTCGCAAACCCAGTTGGCAACTGAACGCTATATGCAAACTGTGCGTCCAGATGCGCCATGGTGTCCGGACAATATCGAATTTATCCGCCGTATTAATGGTTTGAAAGATAAACAGGCAGTCAAAGATGTGGTGTATAACGCCAGCTATCTGGTGATGGGCCTAGGCGATGTATATTTAGGTGCACCTGTGGCAACCCCGCTTGATCCGCGTCAACGTTTAGTCACAACGAAATATAACCCTGCACGTACCTGGACGCCTGAAAATGCTGTAGGGATCGGTGGTGCTTATATGTGCGTATATGGTATGGAAGGCCCGGGTGGTTATCAGTTTGTCGGTCGTACTACGCAAATGTGGTCGCGTTACCGTAAAAATGCCGACTTCGAGCAAGGCAAGCCATGGTTACTGCGCTTCTTTGACCAGATCAAGTTCTATGAAGTGTCTGAAGAAGAACTGATGCAAATGCGTGAGGACTTTAAGGCAGGCCGTCTGAAACTGCGTATTGAAGAAGGTGTGTTGAACCTGAAAGAGTACAACCAGTTCCTGACCGACAATGCCGACACCATTAGCGAGTTTAAGGCAACACAACAAGCGAACTTTGAAACAGAACGCCGTCGCTGGCATGAAGCTGGACTGGCAGAATACGTGTCTGAAAGTCTGGATGCAGTCGATGATGGTGAAACTGTGACTATTCCGGAAGGTGGTTGTGCGGTGGAATCACATATGCCGGGTTCAATCTGGAAAATTGAATGTCAGTCTGGCGATATCGTGGAAGAAGGTGCCACCTTGGCCGTGATTGAAGCGATGAAGATTGAGATTCCAATTATTGCTCCTGAACGTATGCGTGTAGATACGATTACGATTGAGAAAGGGCAAACGGTGAAAACAGGGCAGGTGTTGTTTACGTTAGCACCAGTGGCTTAAAGAATTTCCCTAATCCTCCTTTGAAAAAGGAGGGAACTTTTAAAGACCGTCCATAAGGGCGGTTTTTTATTTGCAGTATAGAGTGGACATTAGTAATATATAGCTTATAGTCTATATTTGGGTTGTGGTATGTGGACGGTACTGACCACAGATGTATTTAATGAATGGCTTGAACAACAGGACGAATCGACACAAGAAAAAGTCTTAGCAGCTTTGGTGGTATTACAGAGTCAAGGGCCAAGTCTTGGGCGACCTTTGGTAGACACAATATATAACTCTAAATATACCAATATGAAAGAGCTACGTGTTCAACATAGAGGAAAACCAATCCGGGCATTTTTTGCTTTTGATCCGTTAAGACAGGCAATCGTACTCTGCATTGGTGATAAAAGTGGCAATAAGCGTTTCTATACAGAGATGCTGGCAATTGCAGATGAACAGTATTCACTGCATTTGAAATCTTTAGGAGTAAACTGATATGGCTAAAACTTTGCAAGAATTATTGGCGAAACGTTCTCCTGAGAGTCAGGCTCGTATTCAGGAAATGGCAGAAGAGCTGCTGCTTGAGCAACATCTTCATATGATTCGCGAAGAGTTAGAAATTTCTCAAAAAGAACTGGCTGAAACTTTAGGGATTAAACAGCCTTCCCTGTCCGCAATTGAGAATCGTGGTAATGATCTCAAGATTTCGACAATGAAAAAATATGTTGAAGCAATGGGTGGAAAGCTGCGTATTGATGTAGAGCTGCCTACAGGGAAACATATTGGGTTTAATGTTTAATCAGCTCATACTGTGAAAACAGGACAGGTGTTATTTATTTTGGCACCAGTGGCTTAAAAATCCTCCCTAACCCTCCTTTTCCAAAGGAGGGGATTTCCCCTCTTTATTAAAGAGGGGTTAGGGGAGATTAAAATTTATTTATTACATCTTTCAATATGCTTAAAAATTCTTTCACATAATTCTTTAGCTTTAGGTGTAAGCTTCCAATCAGCATTTTCATCAAAATCTTTGATGATTTCACGGCAAAAATCTAGCTTATATTTAATTGTGCCTACACCTGTACCATCGGCAAATGCTGTTTTATCAGTTGAGGTTCTAGTATTTCGTATTTGATCATCTAATAGTTTACCTATTCTATAATCTTTATGATCAAAATAATCTAATGAGCTGATTTCCTCTAATTTTTCAATATTAAATCCTTGTTTAGTCTTAGATTTCATTTTACTGAATTTCTTCTGAGCTACTCTAATGATTGAATCCTTAGGTAGCGTATTTTCTGTTTCTTTGCATGAGAGAATAAAATAGTTTTCTTTATTAAGTTCGGATTTTAAAATTTGAACACGGTCAGCTTTTCCTTGAATATCACCATCGGCTATAAGTAACATTTCGCTTGCAACTGCTTTAGCACTCAGTCCTTTATCTTCTAGTTGGTCTGCATAATCATCACTGAAACACCAATGCACTAAGTTACTGCCAGCATATTCAACAAACGTATAGTGATAATTTGGCATGAAACGACGATATTTTTTATACAACTCCTCATGGGAGTTTTCTAATTCAGATAAATATTTTTCCATATACTTAGTGATATAAAGCCGATCCGTAATCCCTTCAACCCAAATTGTACAGTTAGCCAAATAAACAGAAGAAGGTCGTACACCTAAAGATGCCAATAAGTCACGATCGCGGTCACAACGGTAAATTTTAAACTCAAATTTATTTGACTCATTCTTACTAGGTTGTTTCACAAACTTTTGAATCATCACTTGATCGGATTCATCCGCCATATCAAGTAAATGATTTGAATGGGTTGTGAAAAAATAATAATGATTAGGGTGTGTTGACACTTTTAGCTTAAAAAAAATAGCGAAGTAGTAAAATCAAATCGCCAAACCCAATTTTACTATTCGCTATGACTCGTACCATGCTGACAGATCAACACTGGCAAAAGTTGAAAG
>NZ_VOZV01000046.1:0-17877 GCF_013419565.1 Acinetobacter sp. YH12072
TCAGAATAATTCAAGTGAATTTGTTTGAAAGAAGAACTTTAAAAGCTTTATTTTCACCCGATAAAATACCCATAAAACAAGAGGAAGCTCAAATGAGCTTCCTCTTGTGAAAAATTGTGGGACAGCAATGGGAGCTTAACTCCTCTTTTTTTTTATTTCGACGCGATAAACTCTCGAAGTCTATTGCATTCAATCAATGACAGATTTTGATCTGCTTTCCAGGCAATTTATGTTATAAAGTTACATGAGTTAGACATCCACGATGGGTACATGCATATGACTGATCACAGTTCACCTGAAAAATCACCTTGGGGTTGGAAAGCACTGATTATCTTCTGTATTTTAGGTGGATTATTCATGTTGTTTTTCTGGCTTGCGGTCAGCAATGAACCAGACTACATGCCAAGCCAGCAAAAGAAAGAAAATACCCAGCAGCATGCTTTTAAGAATGCACCTGCGATGTCTCCAGAAGCTTTAGCCAAAGCACAGGCTGACCGTGAAGCTCGTCAGGCGACCTCTTCATCTCATCAGACTCATGAGACGAGCGTGGAAGAGCACAATATGTCTGCTGAAGAACATGCACAGATGGACAATGCTAGCCATGACGAAAATACCACTCATGGCCACTAAGCAGTTCCAAGATCAAATTTAAAAAAGCGAGGTTTTCCTCGCTTTTTTATTTTTTAGTCTTTTAAGCTGAGATACATATCTATATGTGGAATGCCACAATCCAGATATTCTTCACCCTGCACGTCAAAACCCAAGTTCTGATAAAAGCCAATCGCTTGTACCTGTGAAGAAAGCTTTAGGAATTCACGTTGCTCTGTCTTGGCCTGATCAATCACAGCCTGCATGATATTTTGGCCGATACCCGTACCACGTGCCGACTGCAACACAGCTACACGACCAATACTGTGATTTTTTAATAAGCGTGCAGTTGCAACGGGTTGATCCTGTAAATAAGCCACAAAATGCGTAGAGATTGCATCCTCAGCATCCCATTCATCTTCGGGAGCAATTTGCTGTTCCTGAATAAAAACGGCTTCACGTATCACTCTGGCATCTTGGGCTAACTCATCCCAGCTACCTGACATGATTTTAAGATTTTTATTGTTTAGCATTTAGAACCAATTCCCTGCTGATCCCACTGGTTATTCAATAACAATTCCAGTGAATGTTTTTGAATTCCATACATCTCTTTTAATGCCTGAATCTGGGTGAGAACAGCCTGATCGGGCTGTCCATAATCCTTCCGTTTGGTCGCCAGAATCATTTTATTTTTACTGGTGTGTTCTAGGGCCACAAATTCAAAGACCTTGGTTTCATCCCCATACGCCTTAAGCAATAAGGCACGAATGGTATCCGTCAGCATTTCGGCTTGCTGCCCAGCATGGATGCCAAACTGCAACATTGGTGACAGCACTTTTGGACTCTGTAATTGCGGTCTTAACTCTTTATGACAGCATGGAGCACACATGATGATCTGTGCATTCAAGCGAATACCGCTATGGATTGCAAAATCGGTCGCCACATCACAGGCATGCAGAGCGATCATCACATCGAGACGTTCCGGTTCATAGGTACGCACATCGCCCTGGAAGAAATCTAGCTGGCTAAAACCAGATTGCTGCGCGACATTCTGACAGAACTCGACCATTTTCGGATTCAGCTCTACGCCGGTGACATACGGCGTCTGACCATGTTTTTGCATATAATCATATAGCGCACAGGTTAAATATCCCTTACCTGAACCGAAATCGACGATACGTAATCCTTGTTCCTGCGGCTGGATTTGAGCCAGTGCGCCTGAGAAAATCTCGACAAATTTATTAATCTGTTTCCACTTACGCGCCATGCTCGGAATGATCTGGCCTTGCTGATCGGTGATTCCTAAATGCTGTAGGAATACACTGTCCTGATCGACATAACGCTGTTTAACCCGGTCATGGCCCTGCTCGGCTTTTGTCTTTGTAGAGGCAGGTTTAGCTTTACTTCGTGTCAGCATGGCCTTTTTCTTGTTTTTCTTCAGCTGCAATTCTTCCTGATCGGTAAACAGGTTAGCTTGCTTGCAACAGGCCAATAATTCCGTTACTTGAGTCAAGGCTTCATTCAAAGGATAGTTTTTGGTGACATCCTGAGTCTTGTATCGATAGACACAGCTCAAAACCTTCTGTTCATTGAGCGAAATGACTCTAAAGGTCATTTTCTCCAATTGTTCAAGTTCACCTTTATACTGACTTAAGATCAGACGATCAAAATGATCAGTTTCAAAGGCTTGCTGAAAAGCCTCCAAGAACTGTTGTTCCTGAACCGAGAGAGAAGTCGATGTCGACATAAGAAAAACCTGATATGAATTGCTGCTCAAGTTTAATTGTTCTTAACTTAAAAGCAAAATTGAATTATTATACAAGTGTATATTTAAAAAGAATGACAACCATGCAGAATGCTCCCCTAGTTCCAGATTATGATCACAATGAGGAACGGATTAATTATATTAGTCATGGCCTCGGTGCTGCACTGGCTTTAATTGCCGGTATTTTATTGATTATTAAAGGCTCTTATTTGAGTATAGGACAATGGATTGGCCTTTGGGTCTATGCTTTCAGCATGATTCTGCTGTTTTCCGCTTCTATGCTCTACCATATGTCTACCGCTGCAGACCGACGCTATTTTTACAAAAAAGTTGATCATACGGCAATTTACTACCTGATTGCAGGTACCTATACCCCGTTCCTGTCGATTGCGATTCCAACAGCCAAAGCCCAGTATTTACTGATTGCCTTATGGGTGATTGCTGTACTGGGAACACTATTCAAGTTCATTTTCATCAACCGTTTCCAGAAACTTTCTTTGGTCGCTTATCTGGTCATGGGATGGTTGGCACTACTGGTTATGGACGATATGCAGCAGTACTTAAGTGCTCAATCTTTAACCTTTCTGATCATTGGTGGCTTAGCATACACTGTAGGTGCATTGTTTTACGCTTTGAAAAGAGTAAGATATACCCACGCTATCTGGCACATTTTTGTATTGATAGGCGCAGGATCACATTTTCTGTCTATCTATCTTTACGTGATTTAATCATCTCATTTCTTCATTTCAGTGACCCTGAGCGAGTTGAAACGAGAAGATTGCAGTTGTTTTTTTAAAAAATTACGCCTTTTTTAAAAAGATTACGCTTTTAAAACTAAGTTTTTTATTTTTAGTAAGTGTAAGGTTATTCATGGCGTCTTCTGATTCTATCGCTGTAACAGAAACTACAGCAACCAATTCAAAATTTCGTGTTTTAACAGCAAGTTTAGTGGGCACTACAATCGAATTCTTCGATTTCTATATTTATGCCACAGCTGCCGTTATTATCTTCCCTTATCTGTTCTTCCCTACAAGTACAGATCCTATGACTGCGACTATTCAGTCGCTGGCAACCTTTGCGATTGCCTTTATTGCCCGTCCAATCGGTGCTGCACTCTTTGGTCATCTGGGAGACCGGATCGGACGTAAAGCGACACTGGTCGCGGCCTTGTTGACCATGGGCCTTTCTACCGTTGCCATTGGTTTATTGCCAACTTATGTACAAATCGGTATTGCTGCGCCATTATTGCTGGCCCTTTGCCGTTTAGGCCAAGGTCTTGGTTTGGGTGGTGAATGGTCAGGTGCGGTTCTACTGGCAACTGAAAATGCGCCAGAAGGCAAACGTGCCTGGTATGGTATGTTCCCGCAACTTGGTGCACCAATTGGCTTCATTCTGGCAACAGGTTCATTCTTGACGCTTGGCGCATTCATGTCTGAAGCAGAGTTCATGCAATGGGGCTGGCGTATTCCATTTATCTCTAGTGCGCTACTGGTGATTATGGGTTTATGGATTCGCTTGAAATTGCATGAAACCCCTGCATTCCAGAACGTGTTGAAAAAGCAGAAAGAAGTGAATGTACCCTTCTTCGAAGTATTCAAAAAGCATTCTAAAATGCTGGTATTGGGTACCATCGCTGCGATCTGTACATTCGTGGTGTTCTACCTGACGACTGTATTCGCATTGCAATGGGGTACTAAACAGCTCGGCTATACACGTGAAGAATTCCTTCAATTGCAATTAGTTGCAACTTTGTGCTTTGCTGCATTTATTCCACTTTCAGCAGTTCTTGCAGAAAAATTCGGTCGTAAGACAACTTCAATCGCGGTATGTGTGGTCTCTGCTATTTTCGGTATCTTCTTTGCCGACATGCTTGAATCAGGCAGCACACTGGTAGTGTTCTTCTTCTTATGTATCGGCCTAGCGATCATGGGTCTAACTTATGGTCCGATTGGTACTGTATTGTCTGAAATCTTCCCGACTTCAGTACGTTATACCGGTTCTGCACTGACCTTTAACCTGGCGGGTATTTTTGGTGCATCTTTCGCACCATTGATTGCAACCAAACTGGCAACAACTTATGGCTTGTCTGCAGTAGGTTATTACCTCACAGCAGCCTCTATCCTGTCATTGCTTGCATTCTTGCTGATCCGTGAAACTAAAAATGATGATGTAAACAATCAGATCTAAAGATCTTGACAGATTAAGTCATCTCAATCAAAGCCAGCAGTTCATGCTGGCTTTTTTTATGATTTCACAACAAAAACTTGCTACTTCTTTGCTGATATTTCGGGAACAATCAAATAAATAAAGCCAGAGAATGAGGCAGAGTGATGCAGGATCTTATTGAGCAACTTACTCAAGAACAGCTGGTGGATATAGTGATTCTGCTAGAGGATGATAAAAAACTAGAAGCCATTCGCTATATCCGGGCGCATACAGCTTTAGATGAATCACAGGCGATACAGGTCATTGATGAAATTGTCAGAGAGCATGATCTGGCGCTTAATCGAGACAATAAAGGCAATATCGGCCCACGCTTTACTGATGATGCTGATGAAAATATTCCGGTGGTAACTACATCTTTGGAAGTTCCAGATCATCCCAACCTTAGCATCGCTAAAGATACTGAGGTGGCTGCACAGCAAGTCGGCAAACGTGTGCCAGGCCGTGAGATTGAAAAGAAAATCTGGATCACCGCAGCCGTTATTTTACTGATTATTATTGTGCTCTGGCTACTGCTTTAACAGCAGCGAATGAATCAGTTTTTTTTAGACCAATTCGATAATATCAATGGTTGGTGGTACGCGAAAACGAAATGGTACCCCTACCATGCCCGTTCCCACGGTCACAAATACATCTGCATGCTCATGCCGGTACAAGCCTTTTTTATGGCCCAGAATGGAAACCTTTTTCATCACATAATCCGTCAGCCAGGGTAACTCGACCTGCCCACCATGCGTATGTCCAGAAAGCATCAATGGTCGTGTTGGCAATTTCGGCACCATATCCACGGTATCTGGATTATGCGACAGAATCACCCAAGGCTTGTCTTGAGGCAGATCCGGCATTGCGCGCATATCGGTTTTTCCAGCCCACAAATCCCCTACCCCGAGCAGACGAAATTCATCAAACTCGACAATCTGCCCTTCAATGTCCATAACCTGATTCACTTCCAGCGCATAACGAAGCAATTCCTGAATCGGAGGGCCAGGATACTGTTCATCATGATTCCCTGTCACCGAATATACCGGCGCATGAATTTCCTTTAAGACAGCCAGCTCCTGTGCCAGTTTATTTTCCGGTTCATAGGTCCAGTCCCCTGCAACCACCACCAAGTCCGGTTTCAGATGGTTCAGCTTATGTACAATCTGTCTTAACTGGCGTTCATGTCCAGAAAACAGACCAATATGTAAATCTGCAATCAGGGCAATCCGTACCGGTTTTTTAAGTTTCTGTTGAGGATTGATTTGATAAGGCGTGGTTTTAACCCGAATCAAATGCGGCTCGATAAACCGTGCATAACTGAGTACGGCACTAATCACGAAAATAAAAATAGACTCATGAATCGAATAGTAGCCCATCCATCCTGCATAAATACTGAAGAACACCAGCGGAATCAGCAAATAGGCCAGATAGAAAGCCAGCAGGTGACAAAATGCTTTAAAGGGATGAATGGTTTCTGTACGCGACTGACTCGACCAGGCCTGATAAACTGCCCAAACGGCAAGAATGGCCATGCCTAGATAAAAATAAAAAAGTACGGAACTGGTATCCCACATAGATTTGCCTTGTCGAGTCGAGGAGCTGATTAGTGGCTTTATATTTATCTTTTCATAGCTGGCAATTATACTCAATCCAAATTTTTCAGTCTTTGATGTTTATGGTAAATGCTCCCCACGCTTCCGCTCATTCAAAACCCTCTGGCTTATCAAAAGCTTACCGCTATAAAGCTGGCATTTTACTGAGCTGCAGCCTGGTACTCGGCATTCCTGCTTGCAGTACGCTGCCTCCGCAAACTGAACAGCCTAGCCGGATGGCATTTGAAACGGATACATCGCAAACCAGTCTGGCCCAGATTGTTGAACCTTTACGTCGGCAGAATATTGGCCTGACCGGTTATCACGTGTTACCAGATCCGCTCGAAGCACTCGCTGCACGTATCCAGCTGATTAATAAAGCGGAACGCAGTCTGGATCTGCAATATTATATCTGGGATAACGACCGTATTGGTGCACTGGCTCTGCATGCCCTCATTCAGGCAGCAGACCGTGGCGTAAAAGTCCGTCTACTAATGGATGATAACAATGCCAAGAAAATGGAAGGTATTTATCTGGCGCTGGACCAGCACCAGAATATTGAGGTCAAACTGTATAACCCCTACCGTTTCCGTAAATACCGTGCCATGGATATGCTGCTGGATCTAAAACGGATCAACCGCCGCATGCACAACAAAAGCTTTATTGCCGATAACCAGATTGCCCTGATTGGTGGCCGTAATATGAGTAACCAGTATTATAACGTCAGTGACAGTTATCAGTTCTCTGATGTAGATGTGATGTTGGTCGGTGCCGCTTCTGATGAAATCATTCATTCTTTTGATGAATACTGGAATGATGATTATGCCTACCCGGTGCGGCAGATCGTTAATCCTCGCCATCACACGCTACGCTACCCGAGCCTGAAACAGCAGCTGGAAGAATATAGCCATGATACTGCAATCCAGAATTACCTGAATCTGGCCAATCGTTCTCAGGCTTTCGATAAATGGCTGGAACACAATATTCAGCTTGATTGGGTAGAAGCTGAAGTCGTTAAAGACCCACCAAGTAAAATCAAGTCAAAGGCTAAAACTGAAGATCACTTGAACTTCCAGTTACTACAGCATCTGGAAAAACCGGAAGAGAGTGTGGATATTGTGTCGGCCTATTTTGTACCGGAAAAACAGGGTGCAGAACGTCTCAAGAAACTGGCTTCAGAAGATGTCAAAGTCCGAGTACTGACCAATTCCTATAAGGCCAATGACGTGCCGCTGGTCCATGCCTTTTATGCTAAATATCGTCAGGAATTGCTGGAAAATGATGTAAAGCTCTATGAGTTTTTGGCCGCGCCAGATGCCGACAACCTGAATGCCAATACTGAAGAGCTGGCACAAAAAGCGAAGGTCAGCTTAAAAGGCCTGAGCCGTTCCAGCCTGCATGCCAAACTGATGGCCATTGACCAGAAACAGGTATTTATCGGTTCTTTTAATTTCGATCCGCGTTCAGCTTATTTGAATACTGAAATTGGCGTATTGCTAAATAGTCCTAATCTGGCCCGTGCAGTACACGAAACCATGGACAAGAATTTAAGCAAGTATGCCTATAAGTTGGTTCTAGATGCCAACCAGAACATTAACTGGAAAATCCACAATGCCAAAGGTGAAACAAAGACCTTTAAAAAAGAGCCAGGAATGAAGTGGTATCAAAAAGCCTCAATAAAATTCCTGTCAATCCTCCCGATCGAAGGTTTTATGTAATGAATATCTCTGAGTATTTCTAATAAAAAAGCCTCTTAATGAGGCTTTTTTAATACTTTGGCTTGCAACCTTTGCAAACCCTCCAGCATATTTTCATGTACTAATGCAGTCAGGCTTTCTACTGTATGCCCTTCAGTCGAAATTGCTGGTAAGGCCATCAGATGAGCTGTCACTTTAGGCATTTCCAGAACATTCTGTACATGTTTGGCAAAACTGATGTTCCCAATAAAAGGCGCCACCATATCCAGTTCACCCTGCTGATTCACATAACAGATCAGACAGATTTGTACCGGACGTTGCGCTTCAATCGCTGCACCCAGAATACGTCCATAAATTTTTTTAATTGAGCGTCCATCAGATGTGGTCGCCTCAGGAAAAAATAGAACTGGAATATTCTGTTTCAGGAAGCCGGTAATCTGTTCACGGATTCTGACCGAATCTCCTGAACCACGCTTGATAAATAAGGTGCCACCACCTTTAGCCAGCTTGCCTAGAATTGGCCAATTTTCAATTTCAGCTTTGGCCAGAAAAAACACTCGCGCGCCTGAACCCAAAACGGCGATATCCAGCCAGGACACATGATTGCTCACCCATAATGCCGGCTCACGTGGAATCACGCCATGGACCTGAACCTCAATATTAAATACCTTGCACAACTGGCGACAGAAATACTGCACATATCGGGTATTGTTCGGATTATTCGGATCTTTATACAAACCATGACGGTAAACCAGATAAAACCCCTGGCTGATGGCTGCTAATGCAGAAGTCGTTTTTCTTGTATAAAGAAAGAATTTTGCAAAACCTTGTATCTCAGGTGATTGATTTTGTACAGTCGAGTTCATAAAAAGATCACTAAATCCTAAACAAGATACAGGGAATATCCACGAATTAAACCCATTTTATACTCTTCATGTCCAACTTGCATTGATAATAAAAAACGACCAAGTACATCTATATTTTCAATTTAAATTCATTAAATGAATTAAATAAAATAAATCAATCGAAATATTAGATTAAAAAGGATGCTCATCATGCAAGATGAAACAGTGAAATCAGCTGAGATGATTCGGCCCTTAAAAGTATTGAGCTATATCTTGGGTGGTACCCTGTTATATACGGCGCTGCTCGTAACACTTGCACAACTGTTTGTCACGGCACTCTAAAACAAAGCCCGCTATTTCAGTATCTGTAAAGTTCATTTTCAACTAAAATGAAGTTTTCAACTGGAGATTGGCCTGAGTGGAATATTTTGAGCAACATCAGGGAAAAGAACGCGTCATACTGGTCAGTGTGAGCGTACAAATGCTGGATGACCTTGATGCTGAAGAGTTTCATCTGTTAGCTCAATCTGCAAATGCCGAAATTCTGGAACATCTCTTTGTTCAACGCTTAAAACCGGATGCCAAATTTTTTGTGGGTTCAGGAAAAGCAGAAGAAATTGCTGAACGGGTCAAAGAATTGGATGCCAATCTGGTCATTTTCGATCATGCGCTGACACCTGCCCAAGCACGTAACCTTGAAAATGTGGTGCATTGCCGGGTGGTTGATCGTACCGAACTCATCCTCGATATTTTTGCACAGCGTGCCCGTACCTATGAAGGGAAACTGCAAGTTGAACTGGCACAATTACAGCATCTGTCTTCACGACTGGTTCGTAGCCGTACCAATCTGGATAGCCAGAAAGGCGGGATCGGTCTGCGTGGTCCGGGTGAAACCCTGCTAGAAACAGATCGCCGTTTATTGCGTATCCGCATGGGGCAGCTTAAAGCTAAAATAGAAAAAGTTCGCCAAACCCGTATTCAGGGCCGTGTTGCACGCCAAAAAGCGGCTGTTCCAACCGTGTCTTTAGTAGGTTATACCAATGCGGGAAAATCTACCTTATTCAATATTCTGGCCGATAGCGATGTTTATGCAGCAGACCAACTATTTGCGACTCTGGATCCAACTTTAAGACGCCTGCAATGGGACGGCGTCGGTAATCTGGTACTGGCAGATACGGTAGGCTTTGTGCGTAATCTTTCGCATTCACTGGTCGAATCTTTTAAAGCAACTCTGGAAGAAACCGTTGAAGCCACCCTGCTTTTGCATGTGATTGATTCCAGCAGTCCGGAAATGCTTGAACAAATTGAAGCCGTTGAAAAGGTGCTCAAGGAAATTGGTGCCGACGTCCCGGTGTTACGAGTTTATAATAAAATCGACTGTAGCGGTGAAGATGCCAAAATCATTTATCGCCAGCCCGGTCAGCCTGAACGGGTCTATGTTTCAGCACATAGTGGTGAAGGTCTGGATCTGTTACGCAAAGCCGTGCATGAAGCATTAATGGGTCAGATTCAGCACTTTGAACTGGTATTGAAACCTGCCTATGGCAAACTGCGCAATCAACTTTATGCGCTGAACGTGATTCAGTCTGAACATTATGATGATGAAGGTCAGTTACATATCGATGTACGGATTGCACCTCCGAAGCTGGAACAGTTGATCAAACAGGCTCATTTACCGATAGAAGAAATTCTGGGATCTCAAGCACTTCAATTCCAGCGTCCACTTGAAGAGTTTGAAATCCAGCGTAAGATCGAGTAAAACTTGATAAGTAAACTTTTAAATGACATCACCAATGAACTGGATAAAACATATTGACTGGCCAGCATGGATCAGCACTCTCCTCTTAATTATTGTATTTCGTGAAGCTTCAGTCTGGCTAATGACCCAGCTAGATCATCCTGAATTGGGCAACCTGGTCGGACTCATCAGCCTGCTAGTCACCTTATTTGCCTGGCGCTATTTTGGCAAAATTCCAGCGCGTCTGGTGGATACTAATAACAAGCTGATGAAAGAAAGTGCCTTCGCTTTTTTACCGATTAGTGCAGGCGCGCTAATTATGTTGATGCATATGGGACAAAAAATTCCGGCCTTTATGCTGGTGTTATGCCTGAGTACTCTGCTCCCTCTTTGGATCTACGCCAAAATGGCAAAACGCTGGTTATAGGAGTCGCACATGTTTTCTGTTCTTTATGGCTTTGCGATTACCTTAATTGCTTATCTGCTTGCCAAACCCTGCAATCGTGTTATTCCGCAAATTCCTGTGATTGTGTTTAGCATGTTCCTGGTGCTGGTGATTTTATTGGTGCTGGGTATTCCTTATGAGCATTATATGGATGAGGTCAATCCACTGTTTAACCATTTGCTTGGTTATGTCACAGTTGCACTGGCGATTCCGCTAGCCGCCATGCGTTATGATGACCTGCCACTGAAAGCTATTGTCGGAATTCTGGTTTTTGCCAGTATCAGTGCGGTCGCCTTACCGATGGGTCTCGCCTATTTACTACATATGTCTTCTGGCGACATCATGGCCTTTGCCACCCGTGCAGTCACGACACCAATTGCAATTAATATTGCGACCTTACTGGAGGCACCTGTTAGTCTGGCCATTCTGATCGTCATTTTGTCTGGCGTAATTGGTGCAGCATTTTCACCATTTATTTTACGACATATCAATGATGAGCGTGCTTCAGGTCTGGCTCTAGGTCTAGCAGCACATGCGATTGGTACAGCTCAAGCCTGGCAGCGTGGCAGTGTTGCCGGACGTTATGCTACGTTTGGCATGGCAGTGAATGCCGTTTTTACTGCGATCTGGTTGCCAACTTTTATACTTTATCTGCAAAAAATGTGACTCATCAATCAATATTTAACGTTTGTTTCTGAATGAAACTATTCTTACTATAGGGAAATAAAGAATTTTTCACTCAGGAACAGACCTATGAAAAAGGTTCAATTATTATCCTTTTTAGCCCTGACCTTTTTCAGTCATCTGGCTTTCGCTTCCGATATTTCAGGCACCTGGAGAAGTATTGACGATAAAACAGGATCAGCTAAAGCGATTCTGGAAATTCGTGAAACTTCAAATGGTGTTTATACTGCCAAAATTACCAAGATTACGCCTCGTCCTGGCTATACACCGCGCGAAACCTGTGTTTCCTGCCCTGCACCTTATACCAATAAACCGATTCTTGGTCTGGATGTACTCACCGGCTTAAAGGATGCAGGCAATAATAATTTCTCTCAAGGTAAATTGATTGACCCTTTATCCGGCAATATTTACAACACCAAAGCTAAATTAAGTGCCAATGGCAAACGTCTAATCCTACGTGGTTATGTAGGTGTTTCAGCCTTGGGACGCAGCCAGACTTGGATTAAACAAGATTAATTCATGACTTAGTGCACAGAAGCTTGCATTTTCATGCATTAAGTTGTATCAATATTAGACAGATGCTTTTTTTATACAATATAAAACATGCATATAAATATTAGATTCATTTGCTTTAACAGGCTTAGCATCAAACGGATTTTGATGCGCAATATAAGGAGATAGAATGCAAGACATTACCATGTTAAAGATCTTACTGAATTTCTCTGCTTTTACTGAAAATTCAGTAACAAAGCAATTAACATCGACAGGTTTCTGTCATGGGGAATCAACAGGCTTAAAGCAGATTGACCGAGCGATCTGCAACGCTCATTACTCTAAAATCAACCAAAATTAAAAAACCACACGCTTGTGTTTGGGATAGTTTGTTTCATCTATGAAAAAAGGATAAATATAAATGAATAAATCTAAATTAGGATTAATGCTCATTGCTACATTCATGACTGGGACCATTTATGCACAAGACTTGACCGGGACATGGCAACAAATCGATGATAAGACTGGTTCACCCAAAGCACTGATTGAAATCCGTCAGGACAGCAATGGTACTTATGCCGGCAAAATTGTCAAAGTAACGCCTCGTCCAGGTTATACCCCACAAAAAACCTGTAATAAATGTCCTGCTCCTTATACCAATCAGCCGATCTTGGGGATGGACGTACTGACAGGTTTAAAACAGGTCGGTGATAGCGTGAATTATGAAAAAGGTCGTGTGATTGATCCATTGGCAGGTAAAATTTACGATGCCAAGGTTCGTCTAAGCAGCAACGGCAAACGTTTAACCCTACGTGGTTATGTGGGTGTTTCTGCTTTAGGCCGTAGCCAGACCTGGATCCGTCAGGAATAAGTTCACACTTTTTCTCAAAGCTGCCAAACAGGCAGCTTTTTTTATAAATTTAATTCCATGATTTTTAATTATTTATTGACTATTTGTGCAATCTTCCTAACATGTGCGGGCAATAATGAAAAGTTCTTTGGAATGATGGATATGTTAAAGAAGATACTCCTTGCCACATTGACTACAGGATTCATGATGAACCTGTGGGCTCAAGATATTAGCGGAACCTGGCAGCAGATTGATGATAAAACTGGAGCAGCAAAAGCCATCATTGTCATCGAAAAAGAAGCAAATAATACTTACTCAGGCAAGATTGCGAAAATCACGCCACGTCCAGGTTATACACCACGCGAAAAATGTAATAAATGCCCAGCCCCTTATACCGATCAACCGATTTTAGGCATGACTATTCTAAAAGGCCTGAAACACGTTGAAGGCACCAAAAATTATGAAAAAGGTCGTGTCATTGATCCATTGGCAGGTAAAATTTATGATGCCAAGGTTCGTCTAAACAATACCGGCAAGCGTTTAACGCTACGTGCCAGTGTGGGTGTTTCAGTTCTGGGCCGCAACCAGACCTGGATTCGCGCAGACTAATCATCAGCACAATAAAAAAGCCACGTTCAACGTGGCTTTTTTGAGCTTTAAATATTTTAAAATACCGGATTATCGACGGCAAACATTTGCTGGTCTTCCAGTCGATAAGCCATCAGCTGATTACCCCAGACACAACCACCATCGACATTCTGAATTCGCTCAGAAATGGTTTTACCCTGTAAGGCAGCCCAATGCCCAAATACAATTTGATGGGTTGCGGCAGTTTTCGATTCAAATTCAAACCAGGGCTTAAAGCCTTCCGGCATTGGATCATTCAGAGAGTCTTTAAAACTGTATTCTAAACGTCCTTCTGTATCGGTTAAACGCATCCGGGTCAGGTAATTCACGATACAGCGTGTACGCTCATGACCTTCTAATTCATCTGACCAGAGTGTAGGCTCTTTCCCAAACATTTCCTTTAAGAAAGTATCCACCACCTCAAAATCATCATGGGCAATAATGGCTTCTACTTCTTTAGCCAATTCAGCCGTCTTGGCTGCATCCCAGATATTGGGAATACCGGCATGGGTCAGTACCGTCTGTTCATTCGGAAACAGACACATCGGCTGTTTACGGATCCAGTCAATTAACTCATCACTGTCGATCGCATCAATCACATCACGGACATTATCCTTGTCTTTAATCGGCTTAATACCGCGTGCATAAGCCAGCAAAGTCAGGTCATGATTACCCAGCACTGTTGCCGCCACGCCATTATCGACAAGCTTTTTAATGAAGCGTAATGCACCCAGCGAGTTTTCCCCTCTAGCCACCAGATCACCAGCAAACCAGACAAAGTCCTGATCAGGATCAAAACGGATTTCTTTCAGCAGTGCCTTCAAGGCTTCAAAACAGCCTTGTACATCACCAATCACATAATTGTATCGAACAGTGCGGGTCATTATTTTTAAGCTACCATTTGATCAGATAAAGCCACAAATTGGGCAAGTGTAAGTGTCTCTGGACGTGCCATTGGATCCACACCTGCCTTTTCAAAACCATCTTCAACCAGCATCCCTTTCAGGCTATTACGCAAAGTCTTACGGCGCTGGGTAAATACATGCGATACCAGACGAGCCAAAGCTTTTTCATTTTTTGCCACGATCGGTTTTACATCATATGGCTCCAAACGGAACACGGCAGAAGTCACTTTTGGTGGCGGATTAAAAGAACCTGGCGGCACTTCAAACAGAAAAGTCGGTTTGCAGTAATACTGGATCATCACCGACAAACGACCATATTCTTTGGTGTTCGGCGAAGCTGTAATACGATCGACCACCTCTTTTTGTAGCATGAAATGCATGTCTTTCACTTTGTCACCAAATTCCAGGAGATGGAACAACAGTGGTGTCGAAATGTTATAAGGCAGGTTTCCGACTACACGTAGCGGACGACCTTCTTCAAACAAATTGGTGAAATCGTATTTCAGTGCGTCTGTTTCAATAATGGTTAAACGTTCAGGATGCGGCACACGACCCGGCAAACCAGCGGCCAAGTCACGGTCCAGCTCAAGTACGGTCAAGGCATCACATTCACCAATTAAAGGAGATGTCAAAGCAGCCAGACCCGGACCAATTTCAACAATATTTTCGCCTGCACGCGGATTTACGGAACGCACAATTTTGGCAATGACACGTTGGTCATGTAAGAAGTTTTGACCAAAACGCTTACGCGTGTGATGCCCTTCATCTTTTGGGTTTAAGGCATTAATCTGATACATAGACATTTCCAACGTGTAATAAAGACGAGATCATTGACGCGCTAAATCCAGCGCCAAATCCACAGCCACATGTAAGCTTGAGCTTTTCGCAAGGCCTGTACCTGCGAGGGAGAGTGCTGTGCCGTGATCGACAGAAGTTCGGATAAACGGTAAGCCCAAAGTAATATTGATGGCTTCACCAAAGCCCTGAGATTTTAACACAGGTAAGCCCTGATCGTGATACATCGCCAGAACAGCATCGGCATCTTTCAAGTTTTCAGGAGTAAATAAAGTATCTGCAGGCAAGCTCAGGCTCATATTGATACCTTGAGTACGGTAAGTCTCCAGTACTGGATTGATGACTTCAATCTCTTCCATCCCCAGATAACCGCCCTCACCTGCATGTGGGTTTAAACCACAGACCAGAATATGCGGATGTTCAATTTTGAATTTGGATTTCAGGTCGTGAATCAGGATATTAATCACCTGATGCAGGCGTTCCGGAGTAATCGCATCAGCAACTGCACGAAGTGGAAGATGTGTGGTTGCTAAAGCCACGCGCAAGGTTTTGGTTGCTAACATCATCACCACACGCGGTACACCTGCGAATTCCTGGTAATACTCGGTATGACCGCTAAAATGGATGCCTGCATCGTTAATTACCGACTTTTGCACTGGTGCAGTCGCTACACCCACGCTTTTATTCGTCATAGCATATTCAGCTGAACGACGTAGCTGCTCCAGTACATAAGCGGCATTATGGCTATTCAGCTGTCCTAGTACTACCGGCTCTTTTAAAGGCACGTGCTCGACATAAAGCTGACCTTTTTCTGAAGAAGTCGTTTGCCCTGTATATTCAATCAGTTCAACCAGAAGTTTTAACTGCTGCGCCCGTTGACGGAGCATTTCCAGATCGGCAAGTACCACCAATGGACGTTCATCAATACGATCCGCCAAACTCAGGCAGATATCTGGACCAATTCCGGCAGGTTCACCACTGGTAATATATAAAGGCAGCATGACTTTCTTCTGTATTATCAATTGTCCTTATTTTAGTACAAATTTCACAGGGAAAGTTCTAGATAAAGGTTTAGATGATGTTTATTCAAATAATACTGTACCTTTCTCATTATATTAAAGAGAGATAAAACCGGACTGACATCAATGAACCCTATAAAGAGTTTCAGGCAATCATCTCAATACTCGACATGTTTAGCTTTTGGCATTTTCAGGGAGGATTACCTCCAGTTTAGAAAGCAAACCTAAGCAGAATCGAAGACGGGCCATTTGTTCAAGAAATACATATTAAAAAACAAGTGAATCCATTCATACAAAGATGTACCCCTAGTCTTAGGTCCGTTTTATTATTTAATGATTAATCATATGTGTTTATAGGCTAAAAATCCTACTGGTCATTTATTGAAAGACGTTGTAAAATACAGCGCTTGAAATTTTATATTTTCATTGTGGTTCTCCCGGCTTTCGGGTAGAATTCGGTCTCCTTTTGTTTGGACAGCTTCCATAGTCCAAACCAACTATAATAGGTAGTGGTTTAATGAAAACTCTCAGCGCTAAGCCAGCTGAAGTTCAACACGACTGGTACGTTGTTGATGCTTCTGGCAAAACTTTAGGTCGTCTCGCGACTGAAATCGCTCGTCGTTTACGCGGTAAGCATAAAACTTCTTATACTCCTCACGTTGACACTGGTGATTACATCGTTGTTATCAATGCTGAGCAAGTTCAAGTGACTGGTAACAAATCACTTGACAAGAAATACTATCGCCATACTGGTTTCCCTGGTGGTATTCGTGAAACTAATTTTGAAAAATTAGTTGCTCACAAACCAGAAGAAATTTTCCAACGCGCTGTAAAAGGCATGTTGCCAAAAGGTCCTCTTGGTTATGCAATGATCAAAAAAATGAAAGTGTACGCTGGTACTGAGCATCCACATACTGCTCAACAGCCACAAGTTTTGGACATCTAAGGGATACAGCACATGGCTACTAACTATGGTACAGGTCGCCGTAAGACCGCAACTGCACGTGTTTTCCTATCTGCTGGTACTGGTAAACTCGTAATCAACAACCGTTCTTTAGAACAATACTTCGGTCGTGAGACTGCTCGTATGGTTGTTCGTCAACCTCTAGAACTTCTTGAAGCGACTGAGAAATATGATCTTTACATCACTGTTGCTGGTGGTGGTATCGGTGGTCAAGCAGGCGCTATCCGTCACGGTATTACTCGTGCACTGATCGCTTCTGACGAAACTCTTAAACCTGCTCTTCGTCAAGCTGGTTTCGTTACTCGTGATGCTCGTGAAGTTGAACGTAAGAAACTTGGTTTACGTAAAGCTCGTAAACGTCCTCAATTCTCTAAACGTTAATTCGTTTACCGAATCGGACAAAAAACCCTGGTTTATTCCAGGGTTTTTTTATGGTTTTAAAATGACCACTTAATATTATCTTTATTGTCATTGTTCATGCACATCCTTACCCCATACTCCTTCATGACACCAGAAGGATTTGGTCAGATAATAATTCGCGGTGGTGTTTCAAAAAGTATGCTGAAACAAAGCAGGTTGAATTTTGATAAAATAGAGAAATGCGAATAACTCTAGAAATCAAATGTCCAACCTGCCTCAGTGACAGTATAAAGAAAAATGGCATCA
>NZ_VOZV01000047.1:0-15888 GCF_013419565.1 Acinetobacter sp. YH12072
GCCGAGTCGTAAAGCTCAGAAAGCTGTTATTGAACAAAGAAATTTAAATCCTGTGCTTGACTCTTGCAGTTAAAAACAGGACATTTTAAATGGTTTATCGCATAGACATTTTAATTGGTGCATAACATAGTAGTTTTTACGCGGAATTCCTAACGTATTCATCTTTTGTCTTATATCTTTATTTTTACCAATAGGTAAAATATATTCATAACCTACATCGAAAAGTAGGTAATTAAGAAAAAATTACAGCGTTTTATAAGCCTTATGGTAACGGGAGAGACTATAGGGCTTTTTATTTATCTTAATATTCATATATCTATGATGAAGCCATGATACTCTGCGATATAAAAAACCGGCTTGAGAATAGACCGGTCTTTTAGGATATTTGCTAAAATACTCTTTTGAAATATAAAAAACTAAGCGTGTATAGCACTGGGTCTAGGTGTTTTTTGGGCTTAGTTATTAGCGTTATTTAAATAAGTATAAGTCAATTTTTACCTAAGGAATTTGCTTTTCAACTATTTCCAATTTCTTTAATGCTTGCCCTTTTTTATGATCATTATTAATCTTTACAACCAGAGCTAAAATAAAAACCATCACTATAAAAACAAGGAAAATCAAATGCTTTTTCATCATTAATTCCGTCTTTTGATCTTTAAGAATGCCTTGCTCCTTTGTAAATAGATATGACATAAGGGAAGCACTGATACAAGCCTTTTTAAATGACTTTAGCAACTCGATAAACAGTTGCAACTCCACAATTCACTGCTTTGGCAATTTCTTCCTTAGTCATATTGCCAGCTGCTAGCAATTCTTTTATTCGTTTGTGCTTAGCCTCATTGGCTTTCTTACCTGTTGGCTTGTAACCCGAACGTTCCAGGCCCTGCTTAATACGTTCTATACGTTTCTCATTGTCTAGGCGGGCCATTGTTGCCAGGAGATCAATCAACATATTGTTGATGAGCTCCAGAATTGAATGAGTAATGCTGTCACTGGTTTGAATCATTTGGTAGGTAGTAGGAAGATCTGCCACAATTAATCGAAGTCCTTTCTCCTGAATCCTGCGCTTCAGCTCTTGAAAATCCTGTTGGGTTAGGCGTGATAATCGGTCAATACTTTCAACCAACAAGGTGTCACCTTGATTTGCTTCTGACAGTAGCTTATTCAATTCAGGTCGGTCTAACTTCGTACCACTATAGTTTTCCACGTACACAATGGTTTCGCCCAAATTCAAGTTTTGGTTTAGATCCTGCAGAATCTGCAAAGCCCTTTCTGCATCTTGATCTTTAGTTGAAGCTCGTAGATAAATACGTGTATTCATTTTTATCATTTAATCTTAATTCTATTAGATTAATGATAACACTATCATTTAATTATTTCATTAAGTCTAATGATAGATATTGTATGCGATTTGGCTCGCTATCATTCAGCTATACTCTTTTGATAAAAAAAGCATGACTAAAAGCCATGCCTTGGGAATTCGTATAACGTGTATTATGTTAATTTTAGGAAAAATTAAATCAATTTCCTAACTATCAATTTTTAAGATTTGACTAGTTCCATGAATTCTTCCATAGCTTGCTCCTCTACAATAGAATCATATAAATCTCTGGAAACAGGAGTTTTATCATCAGCCAAGTAATCAATAATTTCACATATTTGCTTTCTTCTAAAACCATACTTAATCAATTCAAAAACTTGATTACGTGAAAGTTTAGCTACTTGTTCTAAAGTTTTATATTTTTTGGATAGAAGCAATCTTTGAGTTCGAAGTGTTAACTCTGAATCTTCAATCTTGATTCCTCTAAATTTTCTTGGATTTATAGTTAAAGGTTGTTCAAAAAGAATCCTATTCTTTTCTTCTAGAAGCCTTTCTTCTAGAAACTTTTTAAGCAATTTCTCAAATTCTTCAAGTTCATGGAGAGACAATTCAGAGGTTACAAAATTAACCCAACGCCTTACTTTAGATATGTCCATCTTTTTAACCTATATAACACCACATAGAAATATTAATAAAACAACTATATTTTTTATTTTTCATGTTTTTTGGTAGGGCTGTGGGGACATCCCGATCCAACATTAGTTGAACCGCACCAACGGCACTTATTATTCCCACTCCCATGTCTATGCTTTTTGGTAGGGCTATGAGGGCATCCTGAACCATAATTACGACTCGAGCAATATTCACATGCTTTTTCGTCATCATTATGTTCATGTTTTTTGGTTGGACTATTTGGACATCCTGATCCGTAGTTAGAAGAATTACAGTATTTGCATTTACTCATTTTTTAGTCCTTTTCATTTCTTATTAAAAAAACTTATTCACTATAAGAAAGTTTTAATATATATTTAAGATCATTGCAAGGTTACTCTAAGAAATATTATGGCTAAATCTATACAATCAATATCATCTGATATCAATGAGTTAATTAGAAAAAATGGTAACGAAGGAATTACTCTAAAATGGGATCAGTTTTATCATATATGTGGTCGAGATAGATTGGCTGATGTAATTATGGACAAGATATCTTCCCATCTAAAGAAATATGACCTTTATATAATTTATGGAAATAACCATGTGATTATTGTTAGAGATTTTTGTTGGAAGCCTGTGACTATTTAAGAAAATCAAAATTAGATTTCCAACTCAATTTAACATAATGGTGATTATACGAAGTACACTTGTATATTAATATAAAAATCAAATACTTAAAAATTTCACCCTGATCACAAAATGCACAAAAAATGGCTTTTGTAATAAGTTGGTGAGTTTTTAAGCAGATCTGTAACATTTTGCCAAGAAAATCGATTAATAAATGATCAATTTGGCAATCAGTGCCCATTTCATGCGGATCCGGGTTGTGAAACTATCCCCAATTGCTGGGGATAAAATTTAGGCTATTTTGTACGCTCAGGCTTACGTGAATCTCGGCCCTTTGCGGCTATCTAGGATACTGGAACTTTCCTATGATGAACTCATCAGGAACAGGAAGTTCCATAACATAAAACAAAAATTATAAGTTATTGCACATGGACCAGAGGGTACAACAGCACAATCAGCGACAATAAAAAACCCCGGCAGGATGCCGGGGTTTTTTATTATTTAGATTTCTTAAATCAGCGTCGGGTGTGCCGTCCAGGATACGAGTTAAAGTCGCTTAAAATAACGTCAATAAATATTGAAAAAGTCATAAAATGTGATATGTTTCACACTCTATTTTTTAGTAGTAAAATTTTTTTATGAAACTATTAAAAAATAACAGCAAGTTTTTAAAAAAACCATCTGTTTCATTATTAATAGGCCCTTATATGAAAAACTTTATCACTACCGCATTATTAGCTTCTTCTGGATTATTTATAGCAGGACAGACGAATGCTTCTACTAAAGTTGCGGATACAACCTTCCAAGTTAAAATTGAAGTTGTATCAACATGTGCGATCAGTGCTACAGATATCGATTTTGGTCAAGTAAATAGTGGTATCGCAGCAACAGATAAAACAGGTAATCTAAATGTAACCTGTACCAGTCAGACACCCTACAGCGTTGGTTTATCTAGTAGTGGAAAAATGACTCATACGACTGACCCTACGTCTAGCATTGCTTATCAATTATTTAAAGCATCCAGTGATACAGCAGAGTGGGACAACGACAATAATCGATATTCTGCAACTGGTTCAGGTAGTGTACAGACTATCCCGGTAGTTGCTAAATTATCTGGCTCTACAAATGTACGCGCTGGTAACTATGCAGATACCGTCACAGCCACAGTAACTTATTAATTTTTATTATCGTAAAGAGTCCACATGAAAAAGCCAGCCAAATTCTCTCATGTATTCCACATTTGTGGTGCAGGAATCTTGGCAGCTAGTATTTTTATAACACAGGCGCATGCTGCCAGTTTGCAAGTTGCGCCTATTTTATTAGAATTTTCACCGCAAGAAAAAGTCAAAGAACTTTGGTTGACCAATACAGGTAATGAGAGTATTCGTGCACAAGTACGAGTGAACGCTTGGACACAAAGCAATCAACAAGATATTTTAACAAACTCCAAAGATCTAATTGCTAGTCCTATGGTCATTAGCATTCCTGCCGGACAACGGCAATTGGTTCGATTGATCCGCAATACTCAAATAGCAAATACGACTGAACAAGCTTATCGCCTCATCGTGGATGAATTACCTAACTCCCAGACTAATGTACAAAGTGGTCTACAATTGTTACTCAAATATTCCATTCCTGTTTTTTTAAAAGTATCGGACATTAATGATACAGATCAAGGCATAACATCCCTGCAAGGTATGAGCTTTAAATATAATAAGCAAACACTAACAATCAACAATCAGTCTGGTCATTATAAGCGCTTTAGTCAGTTTGCCTACATGGATGCGCAAGGCAAAAAAATACCAATTCAAATGGGATTGATGGGTTATGTACTTAGTGGGAAAAGCATGCAATGGAAAATTCCAAATAATATAAATGTTACGCGTGGTGGAAAGTTTATAGCTGTAGTTAATATGGATCTTCGTGAACAAACTCTACCATTATCTCCCTAATACAAAATAAGCTTTAGGGATAGGGAGTTTCTGATCATTGAATGTTCGAGCAAGCAATTTTATACTTGCAGGAATGATGCTGGTCACAGCACCGACAACATTTGCAGAACAATACTCATCCAATATAGCCAGTGCGATTCAACAGGAATTGTATTTGGATGTAGAAGTAAATCAGTCTACACAGATTCAAATTGGTCATTTTTTACAACAAGATCAGCAACTCTATATTGATGTAGCTTCCTTAAAAAATTTCGCCATTACTACCGAGATAGAACCAATCATAATTGATCAGGTATCCTATATCGCACTTGATCAGATTGAAGGGCTAAGCTATAAATATGACGACCTCAATCAAAAAATCTCAATCCAAGTACCTATTACACTGTTAAGCAGTCAACATCAATATGGCTATCAGCATCTGCCTGCTGCAAAAGTTAATCCATTGCATGAAAAAACAGGTGTCTTACTCAATTACACTGCTTTTGCTCAGCAGTATGAGAATATATTTTCTTTAAATGGTTGGAATGAATTTCGTGTTTTTGGGCTATTTGGTGGGGTATTCAGCCTTTCTGGTAACTACCAATATCAAGATAATGCCTTTATAAATCATCATATACTGGATACATATTGGGAAAAAGATATCCCAGAAAAATTGCTTAGACTACGTTTAGGTGATGCACAAAGTAATGCACTATCATGGACACGCTCTACTCGATTGAGTGGTCTTAGCTTATCGAAAAATTTCGCTTTACAACCCTATACCGTGACGACTCCCTTAATGAGTTTTAAAGGCCAGGTAGCATTACCGTCACAAGTGGATTTAATAATTAATGGTATTAAGCAGTTTTCAGAAAATATAGTACCTGGGCAATTTGATATTCAATCAGTACCGAGTATTACAGGTGCAGGCAATGCACAAATGGTCATTACAGATATTAATGGCCAACAGCAAGTACTGAGTATTCCCTTATATGGTACAAATAACCTACTCGCACAAGGCTTAAATGACTGGTCTTTTAATGTAGGTTATCCAAAGTTAAATTATGGCTTATCTTCATTTGATTATGCACAAGATCCTGCATTTAGTGGGAGCTATCGTTATGGAATATCAAATAAACTTACTCTGGAAACACATACTGAATTGACCGATCAATTGCAACAGGTAGGACTAGGCACACTCTATCAATTAGGCAAACGTGCAGGACAGCTTAATCTCTCTTATGCTTATAGTCGTACACCTGAGCAACATGGACAATTATTAGGCCTAGGTTATAGCTGGAACTCTACATTAATAAGTTTAAATTATAATGGACTACGACAGTTTGGTGAGTTTAATGACATTGCCAGCTTGAATGATGCGGCATTTGCCAGTAAATCAGACCAATTTTATATAGGTTTTAATACTAAAATTGGTCAGTTGGGAAGTAGCTATATCCAGCAAAAATACACAGAGCAAGAGAGTAAGTTTGTATTGCTGAACTGGTCTTATATCTTGCCGCGACGTATGAACATGAATTTAGGTTATAGTCATGATTTAATTAATAAAAAAGATAGTTACTATCTATCACTTAATATCCCTTGGGCGCAACGCAACTCAGCCACAGCATCAATACAGCGTAGTCATGATAACCAACAGTTTGGTCTCAATATAATGCATGCGCTAAATCAAGATCAGGGAGGGATGGGATGGCAAGCCATGGCCAATCGTACAGATCAATACTCACAATTTCAGGGGCAGATCGACTATCTCGGTCGCTATGGGTTAGCACAGTTAAATGTGCAACATACAGCATCAGACCAACAAAATAATACCAGCGCTTTTGCCTCAGTCAACGGAGGTTTAGTTATTCTAAAAGATGTGATACTCCCCACACGTTTGAGTAACGGTTCATTTGCTATTGTCTCAACAGATAATATTGCTAGCGTACCGGTGCGTATGGAGAATCGTTTGATTGGTAAAACTAATCAGAAAGGATATTTGCTATTGGATCGTCTAAATCCATATCAGCATAATAGTGTAGCAGTTGATACCCTAAACCTACCAATAAATTTAAAAATAGAAACAACACAGCAAGATGTTGTACCTCGTCAGGCAAGTGGTGTATTCGTTCGTTTTCCAATGTATCAAGTGAAATCCGTTCAATTACAGGCAGTCGATGATCAGGGAGAGAATCTAGCAGTGGGTAAATCTGTTTGGGATATTCAACCATCAATACAGCAGCCTCCTAAAACCATTGTAGCTCATGATGGTATTGTATATTTAGATGATGTGAAAAATAATAAATTATATATTGGCGATGAGCTTAAGCAATGCCAAGTGAATCTTCCTGAAGTTTCCACTCTTGAAGGTTTTAGCGATTTAGGAAGGGTGGTATGTCAATAACTCATCAATTTAACCGAATCAAAGCTTATGGCCTCATCAAGCGTTTAGCTTGTATGAGCTTATTGTTTTTAGCTTATAGCATATGCTCTTCATCTGCTTATGCAGAGAGTTGCTGGGTAAGTGGAGGTAATTTAAGCCTAGGCACAGCGAACATTCAAGGCTCGATGACAGCTTCTACGGATATTACCGTAACATGTAATTCAAACTGGAGTCAGCCCGTGACATATAAGATATGTATGGTAGTTGATAGTATAGATCCAGCGGCTAAAGATCCTCGCACAATGATTAACTATGATAACTATCCTGCTTCCTTATTAAATTATAACTTATATTATGATGTCGCACGAACACGCAAGATACCAAACTCAGACGCTAAAAATACAGCTCAGTGCCAGTCTGTTCAAGTAGGTGCTAATACAGGAAGTCCGAGTACATTGGTCAAAATGTATGGTCAAGTTCTTGCAGGACAAAATGTACCTGCCGGCTCCTATAAAACCAATAGTACTTCCATAAAGCTATACTATGCTTATCGCTATGGCTTAGAAGTACCTTCAGATTTAGAAGCTCTAGCTAGTCAAAATAGCTCAACTAACAATATAGTCGTCAATTCTAACTATGAAAATAGCTGTTTGATTTTATCTGCATCAGATATAGATTTTGGTTCAGTGGAGCTATTGAATAATACTTTATATCGTTCAGGGACTATTCAGTTAGCATGTCCAATGGGTACCAATATGAAGGTAAGTTTAAATAATGGTCTAAATCCATTGGGCTCACAAAGACGTATGAAAAATTCTCTAGGAAGTTATATTCAATACGGTTTATATCAGGATCCAAGTCACTCGAACATTTGGCAGGCGGATACTTCATATTCTGTAACCCACCAGACTATCCCTATTTATGCGATGGTCCCATCGCAAAGCATTAGCAGTATAGGGAAATATTCCGATACCATTACTGTGACTTTAACTTATTAGAAAACTCTATATTTAATAGGTAATCGTAGCAGTAACTGTATCTATATATTGACCGGCAGGAACGTTAGTATCAGGCACTTTCCCCCAAATGGTAATATTTTGAGTTTGTCCTGTACCGTGTTGTGAAAAACGATTTTCAGAGCTGTTTCCCCATTCTTTGCTCATAGATGCATCTTGATAAAGTCGATATGAAAGCTTCAAGGAAGCATCCTGAGTATTCTTTAGTGTACCATCACTATTTAGTGAAATATTGTAAGGCGTACCATTAGTACATGAAACATTTAGACTACCCGTTGCCTGGATATTTTGGGTATTACGAGAAATCGTACCAAAATCTATATTAGAAGTAGAACCTGTGCCGATATCACAAATTTCATTGACTTTTATTTTGACCTGAAACTGTGTGGACTGCCGGTCACTCATGGTATAAGCAGAGACTGAAACTACAGCTAGAATTACAAATGAATATTTAAAAATTTTCATTGAATGTGCCTATATCCAATATAGATAATTATATTAATCTGAATTGTAGAGAGTAAAAAGGTAACTATTTAAAGTAATAGTCTGGATTACGCACTAAATTTCATGATTCTAATCATATTATTCGATTTTACTCAACTATGCTGCCATCTAGTAAACAATTCAAAAATAAAAGGGCAAACAGGCTAGATTTAACATAAAATCTCTTATACGAACTTCTTTCTTTATTAAAAAAAACCCCTGTCGTACACCTACAAATATATTATATTTGTTTTATATCAATAACTTAAGATTAGTTTAAAAAATTGGTGTGTTTTCATTTTTGCTCGCTTTTAAAAAAATACAAGAAAAAATTGATCAAAAGTGTAATCTATTTCAGCAAATCACTGATCATTATTCGAGCAAAAATATATTTTTCGGCGTAATGAAGACTGTTCTACTGGCGAATCAATACTTGTTGAAATTTAAGGTAGAGATAAATAAAGCCCTGATTGTATTTCAGGGCTTCGCATAAGCCGCATTATATTAATTTTAGGGAAGTTTAAAAATCTCTATACAATGGTTTGTTCAATATTTTTTGATTTCTTATCTTTTAGGCTAATCAGAAATAGCCAATAACATAAGCCAGGAAATAGAGCCATAAAGATAGTCCATGTATTTGTATACATCTTCCACCACTCTTTCGAAATTTCTCCTGTGTGACTCCATCCAAAAAGAATAAAAAATGGAGTAGCAATAATTATAGAGGTAATACAGATATTTAATAAATTAAGACTGTTATAACGATTTAAAAGAATTGAGAATATGAAGCTGAAAGGCACAGTCAAAATACAATATGCCAAGTAGACAAGACCGTGCCCTATAAGAACCACTAAAAGCGAGTATAGGCTGTATTCCTGATTCATTACGATAAACAGGACTGCTGTGAAAAAAAGTAGCGGTAAAGGAGCAAGTAAGAGAGCTTTTACTATTCTTTCATTTGAGTATTTCACTAATTTAATTCTCTTATCTACTCAATAAATATTAATACTATAACGATTTTATTGGAGGTGTTTTGATTCTATTTAACATAATGGCCGTTATACGAAGTTACAAAAAATAGGAGCTAAGCTCCCATTTTTAATGCATTTTTTTAAATAAGACTAGGATGTGCATCTAAGATGCGAATTAATGCTGTTGGTCCCGCCCGATAAGTAAAAACCAAAACCTCCTATCCCTCAGTTTGTTTAGAATCTTTTTTCCATTTCTCATAATTTTTATCGAGATGTTCTTTCAATACACTCAAAAATTGAGATTCAGCCTCTTTATATAGAGTATTGTTTGCAATTAGATTTTTAAGCTTTTTCATATAGGCAAGTTTTAAAGTTCTGGCACCATGATCAAACCAAGACTGATTGTATTTATCCTTAAATAATCTTTTTTCAAGATGATAGAGATTTCCAATCTGCTGACGAACACCACGATAGCCAAGATAACCTTCCAGAGCCCTAAAATGCCGTTCAAAATAGACTTTTTTTTCATCTAAGCTGGCATTTTTTTCAATCATATTTTGAAATCGTAAAACAACTCTTTTTCCTTGTTCTAATTGTTCCTTATAAGCACGGTCAGTCAACCGCCAAGTCCAATCTGTCGCATGTTTCTCATTGGTCCAATTCTTGGCTTTAAGTTCTTTAATGCTTTTTTTGGGTTTTGTCAGCCGCACCAGTTCATACTTACCGACAATGATTGGGGCTATATTGGCAATATTATGAAAGGTCTCTGCACTTGGACAGATCTCAAAGATTTTACGGTTAATCTTCAATAAATCTTGTTTGTCTGTTTTGCTCAAAACTTTTTTAGTTTTTTCATCAAATAAGAAAGCATCACTGGTGCGGCAAAACAAATAAGCATCGACTTTAGTTAAAAAAACGGATTCACCATGCTCAAATTTCTTCCAGCGTTCATCGTCACTCATTCCCTGTAAATATTCATATCTAAAATTAATGATTAGGCTAAAAACAGGCTCCACATTCAATCTTCTACGATAAGTCTGTTGAGCTGTGTCTAATAAGTGATAACGATCAATCCATTTATTAATCATGCCCTCTGCTTCATCAACATCAAAGCTAAATTTTTCGGAAACAAGATCATATTCATTCGTCATCAATCCCATGATATTTTTTGTAAAATCTTTTGGGTTATAGCTGTAATAGATCATTTTTTCTTATTCCTAAATAAATTTATAAAAGTGATTCTATAAGTGATTTATAAAATATATTTCTATAAAATTCTATAAAAACATTTTTTAAGATAAAAAATTAATCTTTTATTAATTTTAGATCGTGCTAATAAACCACCTTTGGTGATTCTATAAATAGCAGTTCCCCGAAATAGGCTTGACGACCGCAACTTGATCAAATATAACGCTTTTAGGGTCTTTGATTTTTTGCGTGGACTGCCAATCCATGAGCCAATTCTTTTCTGTTTGGTTCCTGGGTTGCCTACCCATGAATCAGACACACTCCCCCTTCTTGAGGATTGCCAGTCTTTGAGAAGCTTTAGTGGTGAAGCTGCGTGCGTGAGGAAACTCTAGCTGGCGCGGCTACACGAGGGGCTGGCGGGTGTGACTCCCGCTTTCTACCTGTTCACTCATTTTGATGAATGAACACCCTCCACTCCCAAGGTGGAGGTCAGTTGGGCGACAAGGACACGGGATCACGGTGACGTGGCGGTGGGAGTAACTTCCCTCCTAGGCTGAAAGGGCCGAAACCCTGTATTAAAACAGACAGTCAGAGGACTCACGGAATGAGTAACCTCGTCAATAGCTGATAACCAGACGCTTCAAGTCAAAAACAAAAATAAAGACAAGGGCGTAGGTTATACCCGCAGGTGGGCTTTTGAGGGCATCGTGAGGTGTCAGGGTTGCAAGGCGAAAGCTGGCGCAATCGGTACTCGATTTTAGGTGAAACAGTGAAATTGTCGGATGACATTCTGTTTTGCTGTCGAGATCAATGGATAGCTCAAGCCTGTAAGGTCGTCAACATGGTGCTGTTTAGGCTGTGTATGTCGATATGGGTAAGGCGTGAACGTGGATGATTATTAACTGCATACAGCATTGTATAAACCTGATACGACTTGGAACTGCGATCAGGGGAGATAGGAATGTAGGTGTTGTATGCAGGAGATCGGTACGGGTTCTGCCAGTTTTCAGGCAACTGAAAACAACTGTTTTAATACTAACTTGGGAAGCAGTTTTGTTTGAAGCCGTATTGCTTGAAAATTTCTCTTTAATTTGAAGAGGTTTTCATTCAATCGGAGGCAACTTCCGAAAAAACAGAACTGTGGGAGAGTGACTTAGTAGGGCTTTGCTGTAATGGCAGAGGAAGCATTTCAATTCGAGTGAAAGGCGAGCGTTGAAATGAGTAACGAAAGGACACGCCATTAAGTTGGAGTGTGTAAGAGAATTGGAGGAATGTGGTTTGAGGATGAAGTTTGGCAACTTCATAGACTTGGCGGTCTAAACCCTCCAGCCACATTTGTAAAAATCGACCTAGAAAATCAGATTCGAGTGGCATCGGATCCAGAAATTCCAAGAACCTTGAGAAAACAAGTGAAATCAAAGTCTTTGATCCGACTTTTTATAAACGGTTAGTGGGGACCTCACTTAAAAAATCCTGACGCAGCCGATTCTGCTGAACGAAATTAAAAATCTGTGTGTCCCTCATCACACATAAATAACTGAGATCAAAGTCCTGAGTAAGACTATAAACTGCTTTCCATTTTGCGCTCATTTGCGTTTTAAGCCATTTTCTCTATTTAATATAGTAATCTTGGTAATCAGTGAAAAAACGCGCCTATCCCCCTATTTTTTGCCTCTAATCGTTATATCAGAGCGAGTGTCTACGAGCAAACTGAAAAAAATTGCTTATCCCTTTCCCTGATTACAAGCTCCCTATCCATCAATCACTTGCCTTACAGAGCATCCCGAATGGGTGCGAACTTTCCAAGTTTGAGTCCTAAACCGAGCGTAGCGAGAAAAAAAGCTGATGAGCGAAGCGAATTCCGAGTTGCTTTTGCTTTTTCTAAAAGTCACGAAAATATTAACCAAAAATTGCCCCTCGAATCGAGCGAAAGCGAGATTCAATAGAGTTTGAGCGCAGCGAAAACCAAGGGCAATTTTTTATGACTGAAGCTTTTATTAAATTTTAATGCTTTTAAATGTTTTTAGGATCCATGAAACCCTTTGTAGTAAAGAGCTTCAGGCTTTATATAGCAACGTTTTCCGATCTTTATAGCAACGTTTTCCGATCTTTATAGCAACGTTTTCCGATCTTTATAGCAACGTTTTCCGATCTTTTGACAACATTGATAATTTATGTTGTTATATGTTCAGTAAATATTTATCTATTTTTATATGAAAAACAAAATCGTTGTAAAAGACAACGCTCTAATTAATGCCAGTTACAATCTCGATGTAACGGAACAACGTCTCATCTTATTAGCGATTGCTGAAGCTCGTGAATCACAAACAGGCATTACTACAGATAATGAGCTAATCGTACATGCATCTAGCTATATAAATACATTTGAAGTGGAAAGACATACAGCTTATGAAAGTTTAAAAGAAGCGTGCCTTTCTCTTTTTGGCCGTCAATTTAGTTATCAATTTGATAATGAACATGGGAACTTAGAAAAAGCTCACTCTCGTTGGGTAAGTAAAATCAGTTATGTAGAAAATGAAGCTATTGTTAAATTAATTTTTGCTCCAGATATTATTCCTTTAATAACCCGTTTAGAAGAATGCTTTACAAGCTATGACTTAAAACAAATTGCAAAATTAACCAGTCGTTATGCTATTCGTCTCTACGAATTACTTATTTCATGGCGTAGTGTGGGTAAAACAAGAATTTACGGGATACAAGAATTTCGTTCATTACTTGGAATAGAGGAAAATGAATATGCCCGTACAGAAGCTTTTAAAAGACGTGTTTTAGAAGTAGCTATTTCCCAAATCACAGAATTTACAGATATTAATGTAAAATATGAACAACATAAAAAAGGCAAATCTATCATTGGATTTAGTTTTTCTTTCAAGCAAAAAAAAGAAAAAAGTCTTCCTAAACTAACTGGAAAACAAGTCCAATATTTCTCAAATTTATTAGCTCACGATCCATCGTTTGCTTCGAGGAATAGTAAAGTTGGTGAAAGCTACCCTGATTTTCAAAAAAGGATAGCAAATGAATTATTACTTCCTCAAAATATTCAATTGCATCTCGAAGACCTAAAAAGACTCGGTTTAAAAATATAGGTATTACAATCAGTTATGAAAAAATATATCACATTATAGCAACATCTTCCGATCATACATGAATAACTTACGTAAGTTACATAACCCGTTGTTTTCTGTTTAAATAATCCTCGATAGATTGGTTGTTTTCAATAATTTTTTTTTAAATCATTCTAAAATTTATTTTTTTAATAAAAAAAGAGCTATTTTTTTTCATTTTTAAATTATAGTCGTTGAACATATACCACATTATAGCAACACTTTCCGATCATATAAATATTTGTATTTATTGTATAAAATTATAAATTTTAGCATTTTAATACTCAAATTTATACCCGAAAAATTTATTGATCTTAAATAAAAAAATGTTATATATTTAACTTGAACAAGTTACGTAAGTTAAATAACAATGATTATTTTAGTTGGTGGTGAAAAAGGTGGCTCAGGGAAAAGCTGTCTTGCACAAAATTTAGCAGTTTATCTTCAACAAAAAGATCGTGACATCTTACTTTTAGATGCAGACCCTCAAGGCACCACAACAGATTGGATTAGGGAACGAGATGCTAACTCTGATCTTAAAAATATTCCTTCAGTTCAAGCAGCTGGCAACATTCGACAGGTTTTAGATGATCTATCTAAAAGATACCAAGATATTATTATTGATGCAGGTGGACAAGATTCAGAAGCCCTACGCTCAGCAATGACTATTGCCACACATATGCTATTGCCATTTAGACCAAAACGTCGTGATTTAAAAACTTTAGTTCATGTCGAACAGCTTATTAAATTAGCCAGAGCTGTGAACCCTTCTTTAATTACCAGAGCTGTAATTACTCAATGTCCAACACTACCTAGCCAGGTTCAACGTATTTTAGATGCAAAAGATGCATGTCAATCCTTTGGATTAATTCCTCTCAATCAGATTACTACTAACCGTAATGTATATGATGATGCAGATGAAAATGGCTTATCTGTATTTGAAGTTGACTCAGATAAGAAAGCCGTGATTGAAATTGAGAAATTGGCACTGGAATTTCTAGGAGAGCTGTAATGGCACTAAAAGGTTTAACAAAATCAGCTCAAGAAACTAAAACCACTGAACAAAAAATTGAAGAATTTATTAGTGGTTCTTCGAAGCGTGTTAAAAACTTAGAGGCATCTCAACAAGTCTATCGTAGATTTACTTTTTCACTGACAGAAGAGGTTAGTAAAGAAATAGATGATCTACTTGTAGAGTCTCGAGTAGCTAAAGCAAACCGTTCAATTATCCTAAAAGCAGCACTCCATCAGTTACAAAAACTTTCTCCCGAAGAATTACAACATGCAGTTTTGGAAGAAATTAAGTAAATTTCATAACTTGCGTAAGTTATTTAACAGATTTAACTTTCATAACTTATGTAAGTAATATTTATAAGCATCCTAAAAATTTAATTAAACTACATAAAACGATGGAACATTGCTTACTTATTAAGCATGGAACACGAAAAATTGATAAAAAAGCCCGAACAGGGATGCTCGGGCTATAAACTAGAAACTACAGCGTTGAATTATAAGGATAATTATACAGCATTTCGTATAAGGTGTATTATGTTAATTTTAGGAAAACTAATCAGACACTAGGTTTATGCTGTTTGGGACCACGCCACTTAAATGATCCTAAAATATTATTAAGGATTTCCTGTAGATGACTCATTGATTCTGGACAGACATCAACTTCTCCATAATGTCCATCAGCCATAGTTGAACCGTACTTAGAACCATTTAAGCTGTTAAGTACCAATGCACCACCGTTAGGAGCACTTATAAAATTATTATCAATTGGTTTTAAATCTAATGGTTTAGGATTTTTTCCAGCTCCTAGTCCTCTAGAACGATCTTCTAAATGCTGAGCCGTATTACGTACACCTCTTAAATCAGGGAAAATATCTGATATTTTTTTATGTAGTTCTGAAATAACTTCAGGTACATTTTCTTCTCTACTTAATACTCCTAGAAATTTATCAAATGCGTCTAGTGCATAAAGAAATGCACGTGCGTAAAGGAATGCAAGATTATGTTCAAACTCTCTTGGTATTGCTCCTTGCTGCCACTTTTCTCTTTTCGCAGATTCAAATCCCAAGTGCAACACATTTGTAATTAGTTGAAAAAGTTAGGTGTATTCATAGAATCATTAGACTTTTTCAACTCGCAATTGGAAAGCACACAATGAAGAAATACACCCAACTTTC
>NZ_VOZV01000048.1:0-15404 GCF_013419565.1 Acinetobacter sp. YH12072
AAAATTTAACATAAAATCTCATATACGAAATTCGGGTGTTAGAACCCATTCAAAGTGTACTCATCAGTACACTTTGAAATTTTGATATAAAAAATTTAACATAAAATCTCATATACGAAATTCGGGTATTAGAACCCATTCAAAGTGTACTCATCAGTACACTTTGAAATTTTGATATAAAAAATTTAACATAAAATCTCTTATGCGAAATTTAGGTCTTATCCCAAATAAATCCATTAAAAAGATCTTTATCTTTCTGCTTATTTTCTTCGGTCTTATTTTCCGTATTTAAAAATTGCTCAAAATCGGCTAATTGCTGCTTAAACGATTCATCATTTTTTAATTTATTTAAAGCCCAAGCTCCCAGTAGAATTTTACGTCTCGTATCATCTTTTCTTTGTTGATCAGAAACTTTCTTTTTTTCACGTGCAATGGCAGCTTTTTTCTGTTCTTTTAGCTGTCTTAAGCGTTCTTCTTGCTTTGCAATTTTTTGCTCTAAATTATCAACACTCATACCATCACCGTATCAAGGAATCCCCCTCAAGCATAGGTCTGTTTGAATTGAAATTCAAGACAGCCCATGCTATCGTGGTTTTCCCGAAGGGCGCACTTAGCCATTGGATTTCATCCAATGGTGCGACAAGGGGTAAATCCCCTTTGTAATCCCCTGACCAACATATACATGTTGGTAATTTCGATAAATCGAAATAAAGAGCAAAAGCAAAATGGCGATATATCATTTTTCAGTTAAAACGATTAGTAGAGGTAATGGACGATCGGCCGTTGCTTGTGCTGCATATCGTTCAAGTGAAAAATTGGTATGCGATTTTTATGGAAAAGAACAAGACTACACAAGAAAAACTGGTGTCGAATTTACAAAAATCTATGCACCTGAAAATACAAATACTGAGTTACTCAAGCGCCAAACACTTTGGAATGAAGTCGAAAAGGTTGAACGTAGAAAAGATGCATTACTTGCAAGAGAGTTTGAGATTGCATTTCCCAGTGAGTTAAACGCTGAACAGCGTGAAAATATGCTCAATGAACTTTGCCGAAACCTCGTTAAAAAATACGGTGTCATCGTTGATGCTGCTATTCATGCACCTCATACAGACAGTGGAAGTGATGAACGCAACTACCATGCACACATCATGTTCACAACCCGAAGTATTAATGAGCAGGGTGGCTTTTCAGCAAAAAAATATAGGGACTTCAGTCGTGACAATGGCACAGAAACTGTAAGCCACTGGAGAGAATCATTTGCAGAGTTATGCAATCATCACCTGGAACAAAATGGATTTGATGAACGTGTCGATCACAGAAGTTATGAAGACCAGGAAAGTGACCTAGAAGCAACTCAGCACGAAGGTCCTCAAGCGACATACCTCCGGAGACGAGGGATATTTACAGAAATTAGTCTGAAAAATGATGAAATTAAGCTACGTAATTTAAAAATCAAAAAGGTCATCGCACTGGATGAAAACATCAAAGTATCTGAGGATCTTGTTCAAAAAGTACGAAGTGAGCTTCAGTTTCAATACTCTCAAGCTGAGTATTCAGAAAAAACTTCTCAGAAACTTTATGAATTCCAAAATGAAGAATTATCAAAATTAACAACAAAATTAGACACGATGAGTTCTGCAATATCAGAACTACGCAAAAAAGAGCCTTTATTTTTTAAAACAAAATGGATCAATCAAATAAATGACCTGATCGACCAACACAACACCCAACTAGACATCCAAAAGCATATTTCTGGTCTTAGTGAAATAGAAAAAAAAGAGAGATATTCTGATCATTTAAATAAATGGACAGAAGAAAATCAGCTGCTCCAGCCTAAAAAGTCTTTTGCAAAATTTGACGAACCGAACATCACTGTTAAACAACGAAAACTTAATGATCAAATTTCAAATATAGATCATCAAATTTCTGAAATATCACGCAGAGAAACTGAGTATCAAGAGTATGTACGCGATCAAAGACTGGAGATCATAAATAGTTATATATTTGAAGAAGATAACTATGGAAATAAATACTTTAGTCCTCAAAATGGTGAAAAACAAAAGCGACTATATGCAGAAGAAATGGAAGATCTAAAAATCCAAGAATTGCATGCGGCTTTTACAAAAAAAATTGAGACCGAAGCGCAGCAAGAGTTTTCCCAAAAAAGAGCAATACAGCTCGAAAACGACCGAAAAGATCGTGAATCTAGAGAACAGCAGTTACGTAAAGAACGAGAGCAACAAGAACAACGCTATGCACAAGAACGAGAGCAACAAGAACATTTGGCATTTGTAAGACGCCAAGAACAAGAAAAACAGCAGAGAAATGAGCCTAAAAAGCCAGAAAATGACAATAACCATGACTACACGCCTTAGAAATCCCATTTAAGCGCAAAAAAACGGGGGTTTTAGCGACTTTTGATAGAAATACAGTAAAACTATAGTTGATAAAAATAAAATCGCTTAGAACGCAAATGAGAGCCTTTTAGCGAGTATCTACGAGCGACACAACGAAAGTTTGCTTATTCCCCCTCTGAAAAACCGTTTTTTATTGAATTACTGGGGACAGTGATTAGCGAGTGTCTACGAGCGAAGTATTGATGCTTTTGCTCGTCAAAAAGCATGAGCATAGCGAATGCATTATTCATGTTTTGCTTTTTGAATCCTTGATCATATATGCAAAAAACTGCCCCCCACGAAGCGAGTGAAACGAGCTTCAATAGAGTACGAGCTTTAGCGAGTACCAAGGGCAGTTTTAATAACTCACTTTGGAAATAAATTCCCTTTTATTCTTTTAAAAAGCTTTTAAAAGCTTTTAGACCCCCCTATAAACCACGCCTAGCAATGCTTTCAGACTTTAAAAAACTACTTTTACCGGACATTAAACTACAAATGCCGGACAAAATGGACTTAAAAAACTACTTTTACCGGACATAGAAACTACTTTTACCGGACATTAAACTACAAGAAAAAGTTTGTAGTTTTGTTAAAAAACTACAAAAATAGTAGTCAAAAAATAAACGACAATGTATGTTTAAGCTACATAAATACCAATGTAGTTAGTTAGTTTTTTGGGGTTGTAGTTATATGGACGAAAATAAAAAAACATATCCTCTGAGCTGGGTTGTTATGCAAAACAATGTTCAAGAATGCTTTAAGAGTATGAACATTGATGAAAAACGAATGTTAATACTTGCTAGCCCAATTGCTAGAACCACTGATGCAACTGAAAAAGACCGAATTATGATTACGGCAGAAGAGTTTGCTAGAGAATGTGGCATTAAAACGCATTCCGCATATACGCAGTTAGAACTAGCCAGCAAGAATCTACTTAAAAGAAATTTCTCTTATAACAATGAAAGAGGAAAAAAGGTGCTGTCGAATTGGGTGATTGATTGCACTTATGAAGACGGAGGGATAGCTATACGTTTCCCTGAAATCGTTCTACTGATGTTAAAAGAGTTTGATAAATTAAACCCTTATACAAAATATAAAAAAGATATCGTACTAAGTTTGAAAAAAGATTACTCATTCGATCTTTATCATTTAGCTAAAAAGCATCAAGCAATGGGACAATTTGAAATGTCCTTAGAACATATAAAAAATGAGCTGGGTTTGCCCAAATCTTATGACAAACTCTGTAATTTAAAAGACCGAGTAATGAAGCCTTCATTAAATGAGATTACAACTAATACAGATATTGAACTCACTTATGAAAATGTAAAAAAAGGGCGTTCAGTAGTTGGCTTTAAATTTATAGTGAAAGAAAAACCTAAGCCAAAATTAATAGCGCCTCAGCGAGATCAAAGAACTATAGATATGTTCTGCAATTTATCTGATGCTCAAATTAACAAGTACAGCACTATTTTATCTAAACTTTCTGAGCTATCAGACCTCAGTAATTTCCCAGACTACCCGACATTTGCCCTCTGGATTAGTGGCATCTTACGAGATCCGAAAAGTGTAAGAGAGGAAACAACAAAACGGATTTTTAAAGCTCTTCATAGCAAGACGGATTTTAAACCATGAGAACTAAGGCTGAATTAGATGCAATGAGTCATCAAGAACTCAAAGATTATGAGCAAAGTTTACTTGCTCTGTGGACACCAAGAATGGCTATTGAAAGTGACATTGAAAGGTTAAGCACTCATCACAGCGAATTATTAGAGGTTTTTAATCAATTAAAGAATCCGGATGCACCTAAAAATTCACGTTTAAAAGATTCAATCTTGTCTCTGAAATATAAAATCGAATCGCTTGAAGGTAAGTTGAGTGATCTTATTCAAGATAATCGCTTAAATTCTGCAGATTGAATTATTCAGTTTATTTAATCAAAATCGTGGAACATTGATTAAAGACTAGGCGTGGAACGTGAAAAGTAATAAAAAAAGCCCAGTCATTGACGACTGGGCTAGAAAATTGAAACTACAGCGTTGAATTTTCACGAGAATTATAACAAATTTCGTATAAGGTGTATTATGTTAATTTTAGAAAATCTTCACTACTATTATTTTAAAATAAGCCTTATATCCAAGCATAAAACAAGGTTGTCTAGACTTCTTTTAACAGTAAAGTTATCATAAAACTGAATTTTATTTTTTAGGTAAGTTTATGCATTCTATCCGCATTCGTTAAGACACAACTATTTGCATAGTGACACTATTTTATAATGGTGGGCTTTTGTTGTGTCTTTAAGAATATATGCGGATATATAAAGTAAAAGTATGCTTAATTTATAAGTATGCTTTTAGTGCATAGTTTCCAGTTATAACTTAATTGACTAGCTATTTGTCCACCCTGTGGATGAATAGCTTTTTTTTTGGGAGGACACTGTGATGCTAGCTTTTGTTTTCACCTAAATCCTGTTTGCTGCATAAAAAATTTCAAGAGCTAAACAGGAGTAAATAAAAATGAGTTTAATTATTAAAGCGAGAAACATACGCTTGGATTATGCTGGGCGTGATGTTTTGGATATTGATGAATTGGAAATTCACTCTTATGACCGTATTGGTCTTGTGGGTGATAACGGAGCAGGAAAGAGTAGTTTACTCAAAGTACTTAATGGCGAAATTGTTTTAGCCGAAGCGACATTACAGCGTTTTGGTGATTTTGCACATATCAGCCAACTGGGCGGAATCGAAATAGAAACGGTCGAAGACCGGGCAATGTTATCTCGCCTTGGTGTTTCCAATGTACAAAACGACACAATGAGTGGCGGAGAGGAAACTCGTGCAAAAATTGCTGCCGCATTTTCCCAACAAGTACATGGCATTCTAGCGGATGAACCAACCAGCCACCTTGATCTCAATGGAATAGATCTACTTATTGGTCAACTTAAAGCATTTGATGGAGCATTACTTGTTATCAGTCATGACCGATATTTTCTTGATATGGTTGTAGACAAGATATGGGAGTTAAAAGACGGTAAAATTACGGAATATTGGGGTGGTTACTCGGATTACTTGCGTCAAAAAGAAGAAGAGCGACAACACCAAGCCGTAGAATATGAGCTGATGATGAAGGAACGGGAGCGATTAGAATCTGCTGTGCAAGAAAAACGCCAGCAAGCTAATCGATTAGACAATAAGAAAAAAGGAGAAAAATCCAAAAACTCTACCGAAAGTGCTGGACGACTTGGGCATGCAAAAATGACTGGCACCAAGCAAAGAAAACTGTATCAGGCAGCTAAGAGTATGGAAAAGCGTTTGGCTGCATTAGAAGATATTCAAGCACCAGAGCATTTGCGTTCTATTCGTTTTCGTCAAAGTTCAGCCCTAGAACTGCACAATAAGTTCCCGATTACGGCAGATGGTCTGAGCTTAAAATTTGGTAGCCGTACTATCTTTGATGACGCTAACTTTATAATACCGCTTGGCGCTAAAGTCGCTATAACTGGATCGAATGGAACAGGGAAAACGTCCTTGTTAAAAATGATATCAGAACGTGCTGATGGATTAACCATATCTCCAAAAGCTGAAATTGGCTACTTTACACAAACAGGATATAAATTTAACACGCATAAATCTGTGCTCTCCTTTATGCAGGAAGAGTGCGAGTACACAGTTGCGGAAATTCGTGCAGTATTGGCTTCAATGGGGATCGGAGCGAATGATATTCAAAAAAACTTATCCGACTTATCGGGAGGTGAAATCATCAAACTGCTTTTATCCAAAATGCTTTTAGGAAAATATAATATTTTGCTTATGGATGAACCAGGAAACTATCTTGACCTAAAAAGTATTGCCGCATTAGAAACAATGATGAAGTCCTATGCAGGAACTATTATCTTCGTATCTCATGACAAGCAATTGGTCGATAATATTGCTGACATTATCTACGAGATCAAAGACCACAAAATCATCAAGACTTTTGAGAGAGATTGTTAATGATAGCCAATCTAATCCGAACATTAATTATTGAACTCTTTAAAGGAAATTAAAAATGACAATTCAAGATATTCAATCACTTGCTGAAGCACACGGCTTGTTGCTTACGGACAAAATGAATTTCAATGAAATGGGCATTGATTTTAAGGTCGTTTTTGCTCTTGATACAAAGGGGCAACAATGGTTGCTGCGTATTCCTCGTCGTGATGGCATGAGGGAACAAATCAAGAAAGAAAAACGCATTTTAGAATTGGTAAAAAAACATCTTTCTGTAGAGGTTCCTGATTGGAGAATTTCATCTACAGAATTAGTGGCTTATCCCATACTTAAAGATAATCCTGTTTTAAATTTGGATGCTGAAACCTATGAAATAATTTGGAATATGGACAAAGATAGCCCGAAATACATAACATCTTTGGCAAAAACCTTATTTGAAATCCATAGTATTCCTGAAAAAGAAGTTCGGGAAAATGATTTGAAAATTATGAAACCTTCAGATTTAAGACCTGAAATAGCAAACAATTTGCAGTTAGTAAAATCTGAAATTGGTATAAGTGAGCAATTGGAAACCCGCTACAGAAAATGGTTGGATAATGATGTTCTATGGGCAGATTTCACCCAATTTATACATGGCGATTTATATGCTGGGCATGTACTAGCTTCAAAGGATGGAGCTGTTTCAGGCGTTATTGATTGGTCAACAGCCCATATAGATGACCCAGCGATTGATTTTGCTGGGCATGTAACTTTGTTTGGAGAAGAAAGCCTCAAAACTCTAATCATCGAGTATGAAAAACTAGGGGGTAAAGTTTGGAATAAACTATATGAACAGACTTTAGAAAGAGCAGCGGCCTCTCCTTTGATGTATGGTTTATTTGCCTTAGAAACTCAAAATGAAAGCCTTATCGTTGGAGCAAAAGCTCAGTTGGGAGTTATATAATTTAAAAATATGATTGCTGAGAACTGCCTTGTTTTGAAACTTGGTTGGCTTTAATTAGTTTTTAGTATTCTTTATAGAAAATGCCTCGATCAAGGGGCATTTCTAACAATCATTTAACATAAAATTTCTTATGCGAAATTACATACCAACTTTAACCACATTGTGGACAGGTTGGATTTTAGAGATAAGAAAAACTTCTAGGGCATTTGCTAAATAAGCCGTATCACGCTCAAAGCCTATTGTAATGATGGATCCAGCATCTTTCAGTCTTGGATCTATCGCAATATATTCAGTTTTATCTTCATTCCATCGGCAATATTTCATTACCCTGGCGCTTAAGCCATTACCACGATAACGGCCAGCACCTCTAGAAGTCCCAACACCGATATAAGTCACTAAATCCCCTTTGACAAACGCATATACACCTTGTTTATCGTAATTAGGAATTTTTCCAAAATTAAAATGTACTGGTGACCATTCAGGAGGCTTTCCTAATAGGTCTACATTCCAGTGATGTTCGAAGAATAATTCTGTATTACGTATTAACTTATTAAGTGTTGGATCTTCCACTACTTATCCCTCAAAATTTATAAATTAAAAAGCTTTCGGTCACGCTCATCTGTTAAATACTTATCCATCTGAGCAATTAATTTAGCTCTGGCTTGTTCATCATCTTCAGTGATCTTTAGCATACAGGATCCAATTAAAATTTTGCGTCTGGTATCATCCTTTCGAGCTTGTTCTTTCTCTTTAGCACGTTCTCTTGCCAGTGCTGCCTGTCTTTGAGCCTTTAACTGCTTTAGCTTTTCTTCCTGTGCTTTGATTTTGCTGTCTAGTGTTTCAGTAACGCTCATTAATCCAATACCATCATCCTGGGAAACCATCCCTAACATAAGCGCACTTGAATATGCATTCAAGGTGCTATATGTATAGTAATGTTTTCCTCGAAGAGCGCACTTATGCAAACTTCGTTTGCAAGTACGATTGGGGTCTCCCCAATACCCCGACAACCGTATCCACGGTTGTACTTCACTACGTGAAAATTTAAAAGCGAAAATAGGCATGGCGATTTACCACTTTTCAGTCAAAACCGTAGCACGATCAGCAGGGCGTTCCGCTACTGCTGCGATTGCCTATCGGGCAGGTGAAAAGATCTATTGTGAACGTGAGGGCCGAGAACATGATTACAGCCGAAAAACAGGTGTGGAATATAAAGAAATTTATTTACCCGAAGGCGCACCAGAACATTTAAAAAACCGGGAAAGACTCTGGAACGAAGTTGAACAACGGGAAACCCGAAAAAACTCGACAGTTGCCCGAGAATTTGAAATCGCTTTTCCAAGTGAATTAAATCAGGAACAACGCCTGGCCATGCTCGAAGAGCTATGCGCCAGTATCGTGGACAGACACCAGGTAGCCGTCGATGCCTGTATTCATGCACCGCATACTGGATCTGGTAGTGATGAACGCAATTATCACGCGCATATCCTGATGAGCACACGCAAACTTACTCAGGAAGGCTTCACCGAGAAAACCCGGGAACTGGATCAGAAACACAGTGGAGAAATCGAACACTGGCGCGAACACTTTGCCGATATCTGCAATATGCACCTGGATCTGGCTGGATACACTGCCCGAGTCGACCACCGCAGCTACAAAGACCAGGAGAATGGTTTAGAAGCCACGCTGCACGAAGGGCCGAAAGTCACCGAACTGCGCCGAAAAGGGATTGAGACCGAAATCAGCCGAAGCAATGACGAAATCAAACAGAGAAATCAGGCTCAGCTGCAATACAGCAAAAATATGGATCTGCTGATTGCTGAAAATGAGATCAAACTCAGCACACTGAAAACAGAACAGCAGATCCAAATCAAAAATAGCGCTAAAACGCCACCAATTGACGAAAAAGCCCTGTTTGAGGAAAAACAGAGGGAAACCCTTGGCAAAGTGCTAAAACGCGAAATCAGCGCAAAAGACGCGAATCTAGACCTGGATTTCATGCAGCGTAATCTCAAACAAGCCGAAATAACCCTGACCAAGCACCACAAACATCAAAATGAGTTCAATCAGCAGCTTGCCCAGGAGATCGTGAAAAGCGGACTCAAGCAAAGTCATGACAAATTGCAAAGCCTGGTCGATCAACACAACGAATTAACTCAGAACAAACCCTTACTGTTTGGAAAAAAAGCCTGGGAAGCCCAACGTGATGCGATTTACCAGGAGCACAAAAAGCTGAAAGGTCAGCATGAACACCAGAAAAAACATGGTGTGAAGGATTTATTGGAAAATGACAAATTCAAAGAACATGCCTGGAAGCAGTACCAACAACAACATCCAGCCAAAGCCAAGCAATACCAGACTCTATACCCATCCTATCAAGTCATTAAAAAATGTGTGGATGAGATCAAAGCAGAACAACAGATGAAACTCAGACAGGAACAACAGCTCAAAGCACAGCAACATGCGCCTAAAATGAAATCTCGTGGCATGAGTCGCTAAACAGAGCGAGTGTCTACGAGCGAACTGAGAAAATTTGCCCATCCCTTTCCCTGATTACAAGCTCCCTATCCATCAATCACCTGCTTTACAGAGCATCCCGAATGGGTGCGAACTTTCCAAATTTGATTCCTAAACCGAGCGTAGCGAGAAAAAAAGCTCATGAGCGAAGCGAATTCCGAGCTGCTTTTGATCTTGCTTTTGCTTTTTCTCAAATTCACGAAAATATGAACCAAAAATTGCCCCGACGAATCGAGCGAAAGCGAGATTCAATAGAGTTTGAGCGAAGCGAAAACCAAGGGCAATTTTTTACTCCCTGGGCTTTTAATTATTTTTAAGCTTTTAAATGCTTTTAATTAAGCTGTAATCCTTTATTCATAATGGTTCTAGAGATATTAAAACGAGGTTTACCTTGCATTAAAACGAGGTTTACCTTGCATTAAAACGAGGTTTACCTTGCATTAAAACGAGGTTTACCTTGCATTAAGCGAGATAATTATATAACCTCGTCTTATTGAATTAAAAATATAATCTTTTCATATGAAAACAGAACTAGTTGTTAAAGATAACGCCTTAATCAATGCCAGTTATAACCTCGATCTAGTTGAACAGAGGTTAATTCTCCTAGCTATTGTTGAAGCAAGGGAATCGGGTAAAGGGATAAATGCTAATGATCCACTAACAGTTCATGCTGAAAGTTATATTAATCAGTTTGGTGTACATCGAAATACGGCTTATCAGGCGTTAAAAGATGCTTGCGATGACTTGTTTGCAAGACAATTCAGTTATCAGAGTCTTAGTGAAAAAGGTAACACTATTAATCACAAATCAAGATGGGTGAGCGAGGTGGCTTATATTGATAATGAAGCTGTCGTTAGACTTATTTTTGCCCCTGCTATTGTGCCTTTAATTACTAGGTTAGAAGAACAATTTACAAAGTATGAAATACAACAAATAAGTAATTTAACAAGTGCTTATGCTGTTCGTTTATATGAAATATTGATTGCATGGCGTAGTACTGGAAAAACGCCTCTCATAACTATGTATGATTTTAGACAAAAAATAGGTGTACTCGAGACTGAATACAAACGAATGTATGATTTTAAAAAATATGTTTTAGACATTGCATTAAAACAAGTAAATGAACATACCGATATTATTGTCAAAGTTGAACAGCATAAAACAGGTAGATCTATTACTGGTTTTTCATTTAGCTTTAAACAGAAAAAATCAGCCACGCATTCAGTCGAATCTAAAAGAGATCCGAATACATTAGACCTCTTTTCAAAAATAACAGATAAACAACGCCATCTATTCGCCAACAAGCTCTCAGAGCTTCCTGAGATGAGTAAATATTCACAAGGCACAGAAAGCTATCAGCAGTTTGCTGTACGTATAGCTGCCATGCTGCAAGATGCAGAGAAATTTAAGGAATTACTTCCTTTACTCAGAAAATTAGGATTTCAATGACATTGTTAATTGAAATTGTTAAGTTAACAGTCAGGTATTAACACAAGTTGAAAACTGGTTTACATAATGAAAAAACTGTCAGTTTCAGAGTTAGCTAAGCTTTATGGATATTCAAGACAAGCCATATATGCACATATAAACAAAGGAAATTTATCTAAAGGATCTGATGGATTAATTGACTTTTCAGAGGCCCTAAGAGTTTTTGGGGAACCACAAAAAAAAGAGGATACAGTCAATCAAAGTCAATCAATTAACAGTCAAAACTTGACAGAAGTTGACTTACTAAAACGTCAAGTTGACATACTGGAAAAACAATTAAATCAGGCAATACAGAGAGAAAATCAATCTTTAGAACGTGAATCGTTTTATCAAGAACAGATTGAAGCTATGCAGCGCTTACTAGAAGCACCAAAAGCCAATATGACTACCTTTACCGATCAGAGCTTTAAACAGGATATAGCAACGGATCCTCGGTCGGAACTAGCAACGAACTATGACGAATTGACTACTCCTCAGCAAGACAATAAGCGTATTCCTATCCCGGAGCATGTTGAACCAGAACAGAAGAAGAGAGGCTTCCTAAGCCGCTTTTTCCTTCCATATGGTTAGCCAAGACTCCAGTTTTTTGAAGAGCCAATTTCAGTGCAAGCACTTGAAATAATGACTCCTCAAAAAACCGGATGATGTTTATTAAAACTGAATAAAACCGTGGAACATCGCTCAATTAGTGATCGTGGAACATGAATAATCAATAAAAAGCCGTTCTGGTGCCCTATACTCCAGAACGGATTACGTTAATATAATGATATTTAAAGAGAAATATCAAGCATTTCGTATAAGGTGTATTATGTTAATTTTAGAAAATCTTCACTACTATTATTTTAAAATAAGCCTTATATCCAAGCATAAAACAAGGTTGTCTAGACTTCTTTTAACAGTAAAGTTATCATAAAACTGAATTTTATTTTTTAGGTAAGTTTATGCATTCTATCCGCATTCGTTAAGACACAACTATTTGCATAGTGACACTATTTTATAATGGTGGGCTTTTGTTGTGTCTTTAAGAATATATGCGGATATATAAAGTAAAAGTATGCTTAATTTATAAGTATGCTTTTAGTGCATAGTTTCCAGTTATAACTTAATTGACTAGCTATTTGTCCACCCTGTGGATGAATAGCTTTTTTTTTGGGAGGACACTGTGATGCTAGCTTTTGTTTTCACCTAAATCCTGTTTGCTGCATAAAAAATTTCAAGAGCTAAACAGGAGTAAATAAAAATGAGTTTAATTATTAAAGCGAGAAACATACGCTTGGATTATGCTGGGCGTGATGTTTTGGATATTGATGAATTGGAAATTCACTCTTATGACCGTATTGGTCTTGTGGGTGATAACGGAGCAGGAAAGAGTAGTTTACTCAAAGTACTTAATGGCGAAATTGTTTTAGCCGAAGCGACATTACAGCGTTTTGGTGATTTTGCACATATCAGCCAACTGGGCGGAATCGAAATAGAAACGGTCGAAGACCGGGCAATGTTATCTCGCCTTGGTGTTTCCAATGTACAAAACGACACAATGAGTGGCGGAGAGGAAACTCGTGCAAAAATTGCTGCCGCATTTTCCCAACAAGTACATGGCATTCTAGCGGATGAACCAACCAGCCACCTTGATCTCAATGGAATAGATCTACTTATTGGTCAACTTAAAGCATTTGATGGAGCATTACTTGTTATCAGTCATGACCGATATTTTCTTGATATGGTTGTAGACAAGATATGGGAGTTAAAAGACGGTAAAATTACGGAATATTGGGGTGGTTACTCGGATTACTTGCGTCAAAAAGAAGAAGAGCGACAACACCAAGCCGTAGAATATGAGCTGATGATGAAGGAACGGGAGCGATTAGAATCTGCTGTGCAAGAAAAACGCCAGCAAGCTAATCGATTAGACAATAAGAAAAAAGGAGAAAAATCCAAAAACTCTACCGAAAGTGCTGGACGACTTGGGCATGCAAAAATGACTGGCACCAAGCAAAGAAAACTGTATCAGGCAGCTAAGAGTATGGAAAAGCGTTTGGCTGCATTAGAAGATATTCAAGCACCAGAGCATTTGCGTTCTATTCGTTTTCGTCAAAGTTCAGCCCTAGAACTGCACAATAAGTTCCCGATTACGGCAGATGGTCTGAGCTTAAAATTTGGTAGCCGTACTATCTTTGATGACGCTAACTTTATAATACCGCTTGGCGCTAAAGTCGCTATAACTGGATCGAATGGAACAGGGAAAACGTCCTTGTTAAAAATGATATCAGAACGTGCTGATGGATTAACCATATCTCCAAAAGCTGAAATTGGCTACTTTACACAAACAGGATATAAATTTAACACGCATAAATCTGTGCTCTCCTTTATGCAGGAAGAGTGCGAGTACACAGTTGCGGAAATTCGTGCAGTATTGGCTTCAATGGGGATCGGAGCGAATGATATTCAAAAAAACTTATCCGACTTATCGGGAGGTGAAATCATCAAACTGCTTTTATCCAAAATGCTTTTAGGAAAATATAATATTTTGCTTATGGATGAACCAGGAAACTATCTTGACCTAAAAAGTATTGCCGCATTAGAAACAATGATGAAGTCCTATGCAGGAACTATTATCTTCGTATCTCATGACAAGCAATTGGTCGATAATATTGCTGACATTATCTACGAGATCAAAGACCACAAAATCATCAAGACTTTTGAGAGAGATTGTTAATGATAGCCAATCTAATCCGAACATTAATTATTGAACTCTTTAAAGGAAATTAAAAATGACAATTCAAGATATTCAATCACTTGCTGAAGCACACGGCTTGTTGCTTACGGACAAAATGAATTTCAATGAAATGGGCATTGATTTTAAGGTCGTTTTTGCTCTTGATACAAAGGGGCAACAATGGTTGCTGCGTATTCCTCGTCGTGATGGCATGAGGGAACAAATCAAGAAAGAAAAACGCATTTTAGAATTGGTAAAAAAACATCTTTCTGTAGAGGTTCCTGATTGGAGAATTTCATCTACAGAATTAGTGGCTTATCCCATACTTAAAGATAATCCTGTTTTAAATTTGGATGCTGAAACCTATGAAATAATTTGGAATATGGACAAAGATAGCCCGAAATACATAACATCTTTGGCAAAAACCTTATTTGAAATCCATAGTATTCCTGAAAAAGAAGTTCGGGAAAATGATTTGAAAATTATGAAACCTTCAGATTTAAGACCTGAAATAGCAAACAATTTGCAGTTAGTAAAATCTGAAATTGGTATAAGTGAGCAATTGGAAACCCGCTACAGAAAATGGTTGGATAATGATGTTCTATGGGCAGATTTCACCCAATTTATACATGGCGATTTATATGCTGGGCATGTACTAGCTTCAAAGGATGGAGCTGTTTCAGGCGTTATTGATTGGTCAACAGCCCATATAGATGACCCAGCGATTGATTTTGCTGGGCATGTAACTTTGTTTGGAGAAGAAAGCCTCAAAACTCTAATCATCGAGTATGAAAAACTAGGGGGTAAAGTTTGGAATAAACTATATGAACAGACTTTAGAAAGAGCAGCGGCCTCTCCTTTGATGTATGGTTTATTTGCCTTAGAAACTCAAAATGAAAGCCTTATCGTTGGAGCAAAAGCTCAGTTGGGAGTTATATAATTTAAAAATATGATTGCTGAGAACTGCCTTGTTTTGAAACTTGGTTGGCTTTAATTAGTTTTTAGTATTCTTTATAGAAAATGCCTCGATCAAGGGGCATTTCTAACAATCATTTAACATAAAATTTCATATACGAAATTCGGGTGTTAGAACCCATTCAAAGTGTACTCATCAGTACACTTTGAAATTTTGATATAAAAAATTTAACATAAAATCTCATATACGAAATTCGGGTGTTAGAACCCATTCAAAGTGTACTCATCAGTACACTTTGAAATTTTGATATAAAAAATTTAACATAAAATCTCATATACGAAATTCGGGTGTTAGAACCCATTCAAAGTGTACTCATCAGTACACTTTGAAATTTTGATATAAAAAATTTAACATAAAATCTCATATACGAAATTCGGGT
>NZ_VOZV01000049.1:0-13778 GCF_013419565.1 Acinetobacter sp. YH12072
ACAAGCATCGTCATTTTATTATGGTCAGCCTCAGGGTGAAGTGTGTCTAATCAACAGGGTTTTCGGTCTCTAAGTACTTTTTAAAGGGAACATCATCGACTCAAATCTCTATTTGCAACAGTGCCGTACATTCCATGGATCGTTTTGCTCGAAGCTTAAAAGATTTAGTCACTGAAGTAGATAAACTGGTCAAACGAGGAATTGCCATCCAGTTCGTAAAAGAAAATATTACTTTCACTGCTCAATCTACCCCGATGGATAATTTGATGCTGCAATTGATGGGCGCTTTTGCACAGTTCGAACGTGAGATCATTTTAGAGCGTCAAAAAGAAGGAATAAAACTGGCCTCTGCTCAAGGAAAGTACAAAGGGCGTGTACATAAATTGAAACCTGAACAGGCTGAAGCTTTAAGACAAGAATGGAAGGAAGGAAAGTACCCTTCAAAAATGGCATTAGGCCAGGCATTTGGAATTAGTCGCCAGGCGGTATACCGCTATTTAAAAGCAAGTGAGTAACTCAATTAAAATGGAAAATATTCGAAATTTTCTTGAAGATAATCAAGTCAAAATCTACTTCTGTACCATCTTTATCGGAGTTATTTTTGGATTAACCATCAGTGGAGCGACGATTTTAGAAAGTTTGATTAACCCTGCACTGGCATTAATGTTATTTGCTACTTTTTACAAGTACCTATTGCAGAAATTGGCAAGGCATTAAAAAATTTACGTTTTATTTCTGCATTACTTATTACTAACTTTATTGCCTTACCTTTAATTACGGCAGGTCTAATACAATTTTTACCTGAAAACCCACTTATTCGTTTAGCTGTACTTTTTGTTCTACTAGCACCGTGTATTGATTATGTGATTACTTTCACCCATGTTGGGAAAGGTAATGCAAGATTATTACTTGCGATGACACCTGTATTATTGCTTATCCAAATGATCTTACTATCAATTTATCTTGGTGTACTCCTCGGAGAAGAGGTAGCTCAGCTTGTTGAAATTGGTCCTTTTGTCCATGCGTTTGTATGGTTCATTGTTGCACCCTTAGCAATGGCAGCTATAGTTCAGTTCATTGGGAATAGAAATGAACAAGCAGAAAAAGTGGCTGAAAGCCTAAACTTATTTCCTGTACCTGCCACAGCCCTAGTTTTGTTTATCGTCCTAGCATCAGTTATGCCTCAAATTGGGCTTGCAAAAAGTGCAGCTCTTCAAGCTTTACCAATTTATATTTCTTTTACCATTATTGCTCCATTCGTGGGTTGGATAATTGCTCGTATTTTTCGATTAGAATCTGGCTCTGCTAGTGCTGTGTCCTTTTCAGCATCATATAGAAATTCATTTGTTATTCTTCCATTAGCTTTTGCAATTCCGGGAAGTATGCCCATAATTCCTGCTGTAATCTTGACTCAGACTATCGTTGAACTATGCTTTTTACCAATCTATATTCGTCTGATACCTCGACTATTCAAAACCTAGAGATTTAAACATTTAAGTAGTTGTTATAGTTAGATAAAAGTATTCAGAAGCCCACGCTTACATCGAGTAATTTAATAAAGGGGGGGGAGCTAGCTCCCCCCCTCTTTTATTCATTTGCTAATTAAAACTTACTCGCAACTTGATAGGTGATGAATGAAAAGATGTAGGCTAATGCAAACAAATAAGTTGCCATAACGACAGGCTGTTTCCAGCTACCTGTTTCTCGTCTAATTGTTGCTAACGTGGCAAGACAATGTGGAGCAAAAATAAACCATACCAATAATGATAAACCTGTGGCTAACCCCCATCCATCCGGGCCTGAAATTTGACTTAACAGACTTTGAGTTACTGTATCTTCATCACCTGACATCGCATAAATCACCCCAAGAGCAGCAATTACAACTTCCCTTGCTGCCATAGCAGGAATGAGTGCAATACATATTTCCCATGTAAACCCAATAGGCGCAAATATAGGATGAATTAAATGTCCTAACTGACCAGCTAAACTATAGTTAATGGCCGGCATGCTTGCATTATCTGGTGGTTGAGGGAACGTGACTAGCACCCATAACAAGATAGACAGTGCGACGATAATGCCACCAACTCGTTTTAAGAAAATAGTTGCCCTATCATATAAGCCTAATGCAATATTTCTAATATCTGGAATTCGGTATGTGGGAAGTTCAAAAATAAAAATACTTTCAGTTTTATCTTTTCGAACCAATTTCAGAAACACTGAAACTAATAACGCTGAGACTATTCCCGACATATAAAGACCAAAAAGGACTAATCCTTGCAGACTTAACCAGCCGTAGATTAATTGGTTCGGAATAAATGCCGCGATCAATAAAGCATATACTGGCAATCTTGCTGAACAGGTCATCAAGGGTGCAATCATAATTGTTGCTAATCGGTCCCGTTCAGAGCTGATACTTCTGGTTGCCATAATTCCGGGAATCGCACAAGCAAAACTGGATAGCAGAGGAATAAATGAACGGCCGCTAAGCCCGGCTTTAGACATTAATTTATCTAAAAGAAATGCTGCCCGGGGTAAATAGCCTGACTCTTCAAGCATTAAAATGAAGAAGAATAAAATCAAAATCTGAGGCATATATGCAAGCACGCTACCTGCACCAGCAATTACCCCATCCACAACCAAGCTTTTTAATAGAGGATGTTGGATTAGTGGTCCAATAAAATCACTGAGCCATGCGACAAAATTTTCAATGAATTCAATAAAAGGCGTTGCCCATATAAATACCGCCTGGAACATCACAAACATGGTTAAAGTTAAGATTACTAAACCCAATACAGGATGTAGAAAAATTTTATCTAGAAATGCGGTTCTTTTATCACCACTGTCATTATTTAAAATAACTTGTTTGGTGATTTGTTTGACCTGTTCAAAATGACTTAATTCAGAATGATAAGGAGTAATAAAAAGATTTTTTTGATCTAATTGATTAATTAAATCTTGAATTCCTTTTGTTTTAACTGCGACAGCTTCAACTACAGGGATACCTAACAGTTGAGACAGTTTATCCTTATCAATGGAAATACCACGCTTTTTGACCTCATCCATCATATTTAATACAAGAATCATAGGGCGATTTAGAGCACGAACTTCGAGAACCAAGCTCAAATGTAAGCTTAAATTTGTGGCATCTACAACGCATATAAAAATATCGGGTAGAATTTCACCTTTTAGCTCGCCCAAACAAACTGCCCTGGTGACTTCTTCATCTAAACTACTAGGTTTTAAACTGTAAGTTCCGGGTAAGTCCAATACTCGTATTGCATCACCAGAAGGTAATTTAAAAGAACCTTCTTTTCTTTCTACGGTAACCCCAGCATAGTTGGCAACTTTTTGTCGCGTACCAGTAAGCGTATTAAATAAAGAGGTTTTTCCGCAATTTGGATTACCGACTAATGCAATGTTCTTAATCTTCATTGGATACTAACTCTACAAAAATTCTTTCAGCTTCATTCTTTCTTAATGCGAATCTTGAAGTTTCAATTTGAACTAAAACAGGATCTCCGCCAAAAACACCTTTAGTGAGTACTTGTAGAGTTTCACCCTCTCTAAAACCTAATAGTTGGAGCCGTTCCAATACGGGATCAGTGGTATGACTGTATTGATTACCTTTTTTGAGATCTCTAATTTTGACGATCTGATTTTGTTTAACTTGAAATAGATTCATTTTCGATACTCTTACTTCAAAGCCAAAATCTTTCGAGCACCATTAAGCACGAATAAAGAAACCAGGATGCCAATGATTAAGTCTGGGTAAGCTGATCCCGTCCACGCCACGAGTACACCGGCAAATATAACGCCCATATTTACGACAACGTCATTCGCCGAGAAAATCCAACTGGCTTTCATATGTGCGCCATCTTCTCGATGACCAGAAATAAGATATAAGCATGTCACGTTAGCTATAAGTGCGAGCAGGCCAATAACAATCATGAGCGTTGATTCTGGCTCGCTTCCAAACATGAATCGTCTAATGACATCAATAATCACGATGACAGCAAGTAATAACTGAATCCAACCTGCGAAATGGGCTGCTTTCACTTGATATTTCGCAGCTTTTCCGACGGCATATAGCGCAATACCATAAACGGCTGCATCGGCAAACATATCTAGAGAATCAGCAATCAATCCTGTAGACGCAGCAATAATTCCGCTGATGAATTCTATAAAGAAAAGTAGAGCATTAATGCCTAATAACAGTTTAAGTACTTTAGCTTGTCTCACAGGATCAGGTTCATTAGGTATATCGCCTGAAGAAAGCTGTGTTTCATCAAGTTTCGCCCCAAAACCCAGTCCTTCAAGTTTGGCCGTAATTTGCTGACTCCCTTCATTATGGAAGACTTTCAGTTTTCGATTGGGAAGATCAAAAGTAAGACCTTTAACTGCTTCAATATCTGCAAGAGCCATACGGACCATTTGCTCTTCAGCAGAGCAATCCATTTTAGGAATGGTATAGGTACTTGTTTGCTTAGCCTGTTGATTGCTTATATAAGTTTCAGTCTTCACAAGCTTTGCACCAAAACCCAAAGCTTCAAGTTTGGTAGTTATATTTTCATCTTTTTGATTATGTAGAACCTTTAAAGACCGGTTAGGTAAATCAAAGATGAGTTTTTGAACACCATCAATTGAAGATAGCGCCATACGAACCATCTGTTCTTCCGCAGAACAATCCATTTTGGGAACTAAGTATTCACTCATGTAGTGCGAATCTTTTAAAACGTCTTCAGTGCTTAAATTTTCTTTGGGATCAGAACCACAACAGGATTGAGCGGTATCTTCACAACTGTTTGAAGTGTTACAGCAAGGAGATGAAGATTTTTCTTCTTCCTCTTCACCACAACAGCTAGGCGTATTATCACAATTCTTTGAATTGCTTGCTTCTGCAATTGATGGATGATTTTCTTGTTGAGATTTCTTATCTTCGCATGGTGTTTCTTTACTACATCCACAGCCACTCATAGTTATACCCATTAAAAAAATTTATAAACTTTGAATATTAGAATCCCTATAGTTACTATAGAGTCAAGATTTTTTGGAAATACCAACTCAATGCATTTAAAAATTGGTGAACTCTCTAAAAAAACCTCATGTTCAGTATTAACAATTAGGTTTTATGAAAAGGAAGGTTTAATTCCGGAACCCGAAAGAACGGAAGGAAATTACCGCCTTTACGATATAGGCTATGTTGAGCGAATTAAGTTTATTTTGAATTGCCGAACTTTAAATATGAGTTTGAATGAAATTCGTCAATTACTCACCTATAAAGATAATCCCAAGAAAAATTGTTCAGATGTGAATGAATTAATTGACTTACATGTCAGTGCTATCAGAGAAAATATAATCAAGCAACAAAAGCTTATTGAACAATTATCTGATTTAAGAGGTACTTGTGATGGTTTATGTACAATTGACCAATGTGGAGTTCTAAAAAATCTAGCTTGATTATCTAGACCTATGCTTTTTTCAAAAATTCTGTATATCTTTACTTAAGGCTGCAAAAAGTTTAAGGTTACTCAAATTCTGTGATCAGATCTTTGATAGATCTGGACAGCTTCTTATTGGTGTTTTAAATACAGATTTGTGTATGAAGAGAAAAACATTTCTAATCCAGATATTGGTACTCTTATTCACATTCCAGAATATTTGGAGTGTGGCAGAGGCTGCTTGTCTGCATGAAATGCCAAACATACCCAATTCAATACTCTCTAATCCAATCGATTTAGACGAAAAGAGTGATAGTCCTCGTCAAGCACTTTATTCCCTAGAAAACTATAAAGAAATCTATGACTATTGTCAGAAGGTTTGTTTTAACGAAAAGTGCAGTCATTTCTCAAATACAATCGTGATTCAGATTGACCCACCCGATGATCTGAAGCTTAAAGCTAATTTTGAGACCGGCATTACCCCAACTTATTTGGGAATAACTTTTTATAAACCCCCTTATCTGGATCAATTAACCCCGCCTCCCGATTTGCCCCTACTATTGGTGGGGTAGTCTTATAAAAGCCCACCACTCCTAATTTCATTATGCGTGGGGCATTTTCATGTCAAAAAACAAATTACATCAGGATACCTCCATCCTGAATTTATCCTGGTCAGCCTTAGGTAGCGGTATCTTGCTATCTGCAATGATCAGCTTCAGTACTTCCGTAGTCGCCAGTACTCAAGATTTAACGCTGCAGCAAGCTATTGAGCAGGTTAACCAATATCAAGCGTCCCAAAATTTCTGGGAAACGCAAAACAGCATTAATGCCACGAATCTTCAGCAAAGTAAGCTGTTTAAAAATCCTGAACTGTCAGTTGAACAAACGGGATTTGGTTCAAATAATGAAAAAGAGCTTACCATTGGCATATCACAACCCTTGGATATTTTTGGTGAGCGAAGAGCAAACCAAAAATTAGCCAGTCTCTCTACAGATAAAACAGCGCTGAAACAGAAGATTTATCAAGCACAAATTGAGCTTGCAGTGAAATATGTATGGTCACAACTGGCCATTGCTGAACTTGAAAAAAACATTGTCAATGAACAACTTCGGGTGAGCCAAGAAAACCTTCAAGCAATCGAAAAGCGCTTTAATGCAGGCAGTATTGCCCAAGTAGATGTAAATCGCGCACGTTTAAGCCATGCTGAAAATATCCGTCTTTTTAGACAGGCAGACTTACAGGTACAAGTGGCCACCCAACAATTATCAAATTTATGGGGTACGTCTGATAAGTCATTGCAGGTAAACCTCTCTTCACAAAAGCTCTGGCCAAAATCGACTCATGAACAGGTTCAAGAATATTTAGCGGAAAACTACGTTGAGAAATATCGAGCTTTACTGGTATTAGAGTCTCAAGCAACGGTTGATCAACTAAGGGCAAAGGCACGTCCTAACCCCACTTTAAACCTAGGTGTCAACCGCACCCAATCCTTGGAAAACTCCACACAAAATCAATTAGTAGTCGGAGTCAGTGTACCGCTTAATATTTTCGATCGTCAGCAAAATGGCATAAAAATCGCGCAAGAAAAAATGAACTTATTAGAGCGTCAGAAAGAGTTTTATCTGAAGCAAAATGCGCTGCAAATAGGCACAATTTTAACCGAGTTGCAGGGTTTAGAGCTGCAATTCAAAGTCGTTGACGAGACTCAAATTCCTTTGGCGACTCAAGTTCAAAGTAAGACGCTACAAGGTTTCTTGGCAGGCAAGTTTGCTTTAACCGATGTTCAGCAAGCCACGCTTCAATTACAAGACATCCGTCTGCGTAAAGTCCAGTTGTTACGGGATGGCTGGCAAAAGGCCATTGAAGCAGAAAGTTTGAGCTTAGGCATTAGCCCAAGTGAAGTCATGTCGAAAGATGCTATTGCACAAATCAATCAAAACTTATGGCAAGACATACAGGCCATGCCTGTCATTGGTGGGGGAAATTAACATGTTCGATCTTAAAAACAGCTTAAAAAAACAGAGCGGAAAAATCTCTCAACCTCTACTGATTAGTTTGGTTATCGGCGCTACCGTACTCCTCAGTATTTTTTTGATCTTAACTGGTAAGAATAAATCGGAAACATCAGATGAACATGCAGAGGAAGAAAGCGGAGAAGAACATGGCGGTGAAACCGAAGAGCATGCAGAAGGTGTGAGCCTGACTGCCAAGCAACTGGTGGAACAGGGCATACAATTATCAGCGGTCGATCAAGGCCCGGTGGTTAAATTAAGTTCTTATCCTGCCAAACTCAATGTGAATACGGATCAGCAAGCGCACGTCTCACCGAGTTTTAGTGGTCATGTAGAAAATGTCTATGTAGAACTCGGTCAAAAAGTTCAGAAAGGACAGCCTTTGGCTGCGTTGCTTGTTCCTGATCTAGTTGATCAGCAGGCCAATCTTAAAATTGAACAAACCAACCTTGAACTGGCGAAACAAGACTATGATCGTGAGCGTCAGCTTTGGTCACAGGGCATTTCAGCAAAACAGGACTATCAACGTGCTTATAACAGCTATAAACGGGCACAAATTCAGGTTCAAGCGGCCCAATCACGTTTAAGTGCATTTGGTGCAGTGAATGCCAGTAACGGACGCTATATTTTGAAAGCTCCCATTTCTGGCGTGATCAGTAAAAAGGATTTGGTTCTCGGGGAAAATGTTCAGTTAGCCGATCAACTCTTTACGATAGACCGGTTAGATCAACTCTGGCTTGAGTTTATTGTTCCAAATTCTGAAATTATGGGCTTAGCCCCGAATCAAAAGATCGAATTTAAATCCTTGCAAACAGAAAAGGTTTATCAAGCTGTTATTCAGACTTTAAATACTGAAGCGGATATTCAAACAGGTCGTCTTCAGGTGCGAGCAAAAGTTGAATCGAATGCAACCGAATTACGTCCAAACTTGATGGTGAACGTACAGTTGCAACAACGGAGTGAAAGTACCGCATTACGGGTACTTAAGTCCGCAGTTCAGAATGTCGATGGAAAAGATGTGGTTTTTGTCGCCACTCAGCATGGACAAAAAGTTGAATTCAGTCCGCAACCTGTGAAATTAGGGCAATCATCTGGGGAGAGCCAATGGATTGAAGTGGTGAGTGGGCTTAGGCAGGGACAAAAATATGCCGCTCAAGGCAGTTTTTTACTGAAATCCGAGCTGGAAAAAGGAGAGGCTTCACATGAGCACTGAAACTCCTCAAATTCCAGACCACGAATCGGTAAAACCTGAAGGACTGTTTGATCGACTGATCCAGTTTTCTATCCATAACGCAATCTGGGTCATGCTGTTTATTGCGGCTTGGATTGCTATTGGTATTTATAGTTATCAAAAGTTACCGATTGATGCTGTACCAGATATTACCAATACTCAGGTGCAGATTAACACTTCAGCCAATGGTTTTACGGCTTTAGAAATGGAACAGCGGATTACATATCCAATCGAGAATGCCATGTCAGGCATGCCGAAAATGGAACAAACCCGTTCTATTTCACGCTACGGCTTATCGCAAGTGACCATCATTTTTGAAGATGGCACGGATATTTACTGGGCCAGACAGCTTATCAACCAGCGCTTGCAAGAAGCAATGGGAGAAATGCCTGAAGATGTGCAACCTAACATGTCGCCTATTTCGACAGGTTTAGGTGAAATCTATCAATGGGTGATTAAAGCCGAACCAAATGCTAAAAAGCCGGATGGAACCCCTTATTCGGCGATGGATTTACGTGAAATTCAGGATTGGATTGTAAGACCGCAATTACAGCGCGTAAAAGGCGTTGCGGAGATCAACAGTATCGGTGGCTTTAATAAAACCTATGTGGTTGCCCCTGATCTGAACCGATTGCAACAATTGCAAATTCCTTTGTCTGATTTACAAACTGCCTTAACAGAGAATAATGAAAACCGTGGTGCTGGCTATATTGAGAAAAATGGACAACAGCTAACGGTTCGTGTTCCCGGCACTTTAAACACGATTGAAGATATCCAGAACATCAGTATTACCAATAAAAACGGCTATCCTATTCGGGTGGCAGATGTCGCCAATGTCTCAATTGGTCATGACTTAAGAACAGGGGCTGCAACCTATAATGGTGAAGAAACTGTATTGGGTATTGCCATGATGATGATGGGAGAAAATAGCCGTACCGTTGCTCAAGCCATTGATGAAAAGGTGCAATCGATCCAGCAATCGCTACCTAAAGGTGTGGTGATTGAGACTGTGTATGACCGTACGCATTTGGTTGATCGGGCGATCAAAACCGTTCAGAAAAATTTGATTGAGGGTGCAATCCTCGTCATTGTTATTTTATTTCTCTTTCTAGGTAATTTCCGTGCTGCGCTGATCACGGCTTGCGTTATTCCACTGTCAATGCTGTTTACCTTGACGGGAATGGCAGAGCAGAAGATTAGTGCAAATCTGATGAGTTTAGGGGCACTGGACTTCGGTATTATTATTGATGGTGCAGTGGTTATTGTAGAAAACTGTATCCGTCGGCTAGCAGAAGCTCAGAAGCTGAAAGGTGGTTTACTTAGCCGTTCTGAAAGATTTAAAGAAGTCTTCTTGGCTGCAAAACAGGCGCGTCGTCCTCTCATCTTTGGACAGTTAATTATTTTGGTAGTTTATCTACCTATCTTTACCCTGACGGGTGTAGAAGCCAAACTTTTCCATCCTATGGCAATGACGGTTGTACTGGCTTTAATTGGGGCCATGATTTTATCTGTCACTTTTGTGCCAGCCGCAGTTGCCCTATTTGTCACTGGAGAAGTCAAGGAAACCGAAAGTCGCTGGATGCATTGGCTTAAAACTAAATATGAATTGCTTTTAGATAGAGCCTATGAGCTTCGTTTATTTGTGACTATTGTGGCTGCCTGTATTTTAGTGCTTACGGGTGTGCTAGCTACTCAAACAGGTAGCGAGTTTGCACCTCAACTGGGTGAAGGTGATTTTGCTGTTCAGCAAATGCGTTCCCCAAGTACAGGGTTAGAACAGTCACTGAGAATGCAGGAAAATACTGAAAAGTTACTGTTGAAAGAATTTCCTGAAATTAAAGCAATCTTTGCCCGTACCGGTACAGCAGAAGTGGCCACAGATGTCATGCCACCCAACATTTCAGATGGCGTGGTACTGTTAAAACCTCATGATGAATGGCCTGATCCAAAACAAACGATTGATGAGCTTCGCCAAAGAATGATTACTTTCTTAGCGACATTGCCGGGAAATAACAGTGAGTTCTCGCAACCCATTGAACTGCGTTTTAACGAGTTAATTTCAGGGGTGCGAAGTGATGTGGGTGTCAAGTTATTTGGCGATGATATGGAAATTCTGAATCGTGAAGCGAATAAGATTTCTCAGAAAATTAAATCAATTTCAGGCGCGACAGCCGTTAATGTAGAGCAAACCAGCGGCTTACCCTTGTTGAATGTAGAAGTTGATAAGTCCAGAGCAGCACAATACGGCTTGTCGGTAAGAGCAATTCAGGATCTGGTGGCGACAAGTGTCGGTGGTCAAAATGTTGGAACCATTCTACAGGGAGACAAGCGTTTTGATTTTGTTATCCGTCTAGATGAATCCCAGCGTAGTCCCGAGCAGTTAGCGCTACTTCCTGTTCAATTGCCAAATGGTGGTTTAGTCCAACTGCAAGATGTTGCACGCGTTGAAAATATCCTGGGTATTAATCAGGTCAGCCGTGAAAATGGTAAACGTCGGGTGGTTATTACTGCAAATGTAGAAGGACGCGATTTAGGCTCATTCGTAACAGAACTTCAGAGCACGTTATCCAAACAGGAATTACCAAGCGGTTATTGGATAGATTATGGCGGTCAATTTCAAAATCTGATGTCTGCAAAAGCGCGTATGCAATTGGTGGTTCCGCTCGCATTGTTGACGATCTTTATTTTATTGATGGCTGTATTCCATAATATCAAAGAAAGCTTACTGGTCTTTAGTGGTGTCCCGTTTGCCTTATGTGGAGGCTTAATCGCGTTGTGGTTGCGTGACATTCCATTATCCATGTCAGCAGGGGTTGGCTTCATTGCACTATCGGGGGTGGCTGTACTGAATGGCTTAGTCATGCTCACCTTTATCAAAGAGTTGCGACAGCAATATGACCTTTATTATGCAACGTGGCAGGGTGCAATTTTGCGTCTTAGACCTGTGCTGATGACCGCTTGTGTGGCGTCCCTTGGGTTTGTCCCGATGGCTTTGGCAACCGGAACTGGGGCAGAAGTACAGAGACCTTTAGCAACAGTGGTTATTGGAGGAATTATCTCCTCTACCCTGCTTACATTGGTTTTATTGCCCGTACTGTACCGCTGGATGAATGAAAAGAAAGTTTCTTAATCCAATAGATTAGTCGATTTACAGCAGAGATATTGGCTGTTATCCAATATCTCTGCTCATCATAAATAGAATAAGGAAAATATTTTATGTCAGAACATCATGATCATAGCCATGCGGTTGTTACTGAAGAAAATAGTAAGAAGTTAATGGTTGCCTTAGGTTTAACGACTACTTTTTTAATAGTAGAAGTTGTCGCTGCTTTTATTACCCAAAGTTTGGCTTTGTTATCTGATGCAGCTCATATGTTTACTGATGTAGCCGCTTTAGCTATTGCTCTTGCCGCTATCAAAATTGGTAAAAAAGCCGCAGATGATAAAAGAACTTTTGGCTATCAGCGATTTGAAATTTTAGCGGCTCTGTTTAATGCGGTGATGCTTTTTGTGGTAGCAATATATATTGTATATGAAGCTTATCAACGTTTTACGAACCCTGCTGAAATTCAAAGTGTTGAAATGATGATTGTCGCGGTCATTGGTTTGGTCGTAAATTTGATTTCAATGAAAATCCTTTCTGCTAGTGCTGAAGGAAGTCTAAATATAAAAGGTGCATATTTAGAAGTTCTTAGTGATGCTCTAGGATCGATAGGCGTGATTATCGGAGGAATAGTTATTTATTTTACCCAGTGGATGTGGGTTGATACCGTAATCGCTGTGTTAATTGGCTTCTGGGTCTTACCTCGAACTTGGATTTTATTAAAACAAAGTATTAATATTCTGCTTGAAGGAGTTCCTGATGAGATTGATATTGAGTCGTTAAGAAATGATTTATTGAAGCTAGAGGGCGTTGAAGGGATTCATCAGTTGAAAGTCTGGGCTATATCCTCAAAAAATATTCATTTAACTGCTCATTTGGTTGCTCCGAATAGCAATACAGATCAACTCTATCAAAAGGCCTTAGAAGTTCTAAAACATAATCATAATATTACTGAAATTACGTTACAAATAGAAAGTAAGGAATGTAATACATTGGAACAGCATAAACATTAAAGTGCTGCTCTTTCTACATAATGGACAGATGACTAGGCTGATAAACCTTACCATTTTCCTGTATTACACTTCTATTTATCACACGCACTTTAAACACCATCCTGAGACATTTTAAAATTACAAGAATGTAATTTATGAGTCCTCTGGGTGTTAATTCTTTAAAGTTAGAATATCTAACAAGTATTAAATGAGAGTAAATAAACATGCTATTCAAAAATAAATTTTGTACTAAATTACTGTTAATTAGTGCATTCTTTAGTATCGCAAGTTTTAGTTATGCAGATGGCGGCTTGTTATTTCTTGAAAAGAATTTAAAAGCTTCTAAAGTTGAAAATTCTAAACAAAAACAAGTTAAAAATAATGAATCAAATGAATCAAATGAATCAAATGAATAGTTGGGTTGCATAAATAAATCAATTAGACTTATTCATTCAGCAATATAATTCCTGAATGAATAAGTTTATAACTAAAACCGGCTTTGTTGCATAAACATTCAAAAGCTGAGTTTTCCCCAATCCATTCAAATTTAAGTGACAACTTGGGTGTGAGGTCTACCTAATTCCGTAAATCTATTCAGAACTGCCACACGCGCATGAACTTCATTGACCTGACTTTGAAAATGTCTTGCCGTCAGCTTATCTCCTAATAATTTGATGCAATGCATCTTGGTTTCCACCAAACTGCGACGGTGATAGCCCGACCATTTTTTCCATAGGGTTCTGCCTAAATGCTTAACCGTTTGAAGTAACTCATTTCGTTCTATTGAACTGATTTTAGAATCTTTCCAGGGCTTGGCATTCTTCCTGGGTGGAATTACGGCACTGTTGCAAATAACCACGAATGGTAAGCTGAAGGGCACTGTTGCAAATAACCACGAATGGTAAGCTGAAGACTGTTTTAGCTAAAGGTGCAGCATATGAATCCTTTCCATGGTCGGCATTTTCAGGGCGAAATCATTCTTTGGGCTGTGCGCTGGTATT
>NZ_VOZV01000050.1:0-13316 GCF_013419565.1 Acinetobacter sp. YH12072
AAATCATTTGAATGATTTCTTCTTGGTCTACGTGCCATAAAATACTCCATATATTGATGTTTATAACATCATTTGAGGAGCAGAATATCACTTATAGGAGTTGTTCAAATTTACGGATCCATCTCTGATGAAGTATATTTTCACACCATTATTCAGAATTCATATTTACAGGAAAGAATTTACCATCCAGAAGAAGAGGAACAAGTATCGGAAGGCGGTTTAAGATATATCGACTGGATGTCAGGACCAGATTATCCCAAAATTTTAGATGAGTCTGATTTTGATAAGATGAAACAATCAGGTATGTTATTTGCCAGAAAAGTGAAGGCAAATATCGATATAGATCTACTTAAACAATATTTTCAATATTCATAATAAAAAGCCTCCTTCAAAATGGACAGTTCGTCTAATCTGAAGGGAGACTTTTCTAAAGTTTTTCTAATGGGTAGAATTATCCCTGAATTAACTGGGTGAGCTCCTCTACATAAGCCTGCATTGGACGAGGGTTCTGGTCACGACGGCTTTCAATATTTAAACGTAGCAAAGGTTCAGTATTGGAAGCACGAACGTTAAAGCGCCACGCCCCAAAGTTCAGGCTGACACCATCTGTCTGATCAATTTCAGGCTGCTGGTCGGCATAATGATCAAAGATTTTTTGGATCGTCGCCTGAGTATCTGCGACTTTAAAGTTGATTTCACCTGAACATGGGAATTTGGCAATCATCTCTTCAACTAGGGAAGATAGTGATTTTCCAGTTTCAGATAAAACTGCGATAGCAAGCAACCATGGAATCATGCCACTATCACAATAAGCAAAATCACGGAAATAGTGATGAGCACTCATTTCACCACCATAGGCTGCGTTATGTTCACGCATGACATCCTTGATAAAAGCATGTCCTGATTTCGACTGAATAGCTGTTCCTTGATATTGTTCGACAACATCGAAAGTATTCCAGACCAAACGTGGATCATGTACGATTTTTTCGCCAGTTTGTTTTAGCAAGAAAGCCTGTGCCAGTAAACCGACAATATAATAGCCTTCAATAAATTGCCCTTTTTCGTCAAACAGGAAACAACGGTCAAAATCCCCATCCCAAGCAATGCCCAGGTCAGTTGAATGTTTAATCACAGCATCACGTGTACTGGCACGATTTTCAATCAGAATCGGGTTAGGAATACCATTCGGGAAATTACCATCCGCCTCATGATGAATCTTAATAAATTCGACTGGAATATTGAGTTCTTTAAATTTGATCTCAATTGCATCAATCACATGACCCGCTGCACCATTGCCTGCATTCACTACCAGTTTCATTGGTCGAATTTTTGCTGGATCAATATAACTCATCAGGTGATCGACAAATTCAGGCAGGATATTATATTTTTTTGTCGTACCCTTATTTGTAACTTCAGCGAATTCATTATTTTCAGCCAGTGCCTGAATGTCTTTAAGGCCGGTATCTGCGCTAATCGGACGAGCATTTTCACGGACCAGTTTCATTCCGTTATAATCCATCGGGTTATGACTGGCAGTAATTTCAATACCACCCTGAACATCCAGATGAAATGCCCCAAAGTAGACTTCTTCAGTACCGGTCATACCCAAATCGAGGACATCGACACCTGCATCATTCAAACCACGAATAGTGGCTTGTTTTAGGTCTTCACTAGTCAGGCGAACGTCACAACCAACAACAATAGTTTTAGGCTGATAAATTTGACCATAAGCACGGCCAATTTTATAGGCGACTTCTTCGTTCAGCTCACTACCCAATTTGCCGCGAATATCATAAGCTTTGAAACAAGAAAGTTTTTTCATAATTTATTATTTAAGCGTATAATTGAAAAATATATTCTAACCTATTTAAAGAGTTTTATCATTCAGCTGGTTACATAATATTAAAATAATATTTCATTTGAAGAATAAAGCATTTTATTAAAAATTATAAGGACAAAAATATGTCTAATAATAAATTATATTCAATTAATATATTGAGATTTATTGCTGCAAGTTTTGTCTTGCTCAGTCATATAGAAAATAAAGTTCATCAGTATAATATCCTGTCTTTAGAGTGGTATCGATTTAGAGGGCCTGGTGTTGATATTTTCTTCGTAATGTCCGGGTTTATTATCTGTTTAACGACAGCTAAAAAAAATATAACCCCTATAAAATTTTTAAAAGGCCGTATGCAAAGAATATTGCCTCTATATTGGTTCTTTACCACTGTGGCTCTTTGTATTTTTTTATATAACCCCGACCTTATTAATATGAGTGGTGGATATACCAATATTATAGCTTCTTATTTATTAATTCCAGGTGAACATAAGTTCCTTGTTCAGAATGGCTGGACCCTAAGTTATGATGTTTATTTCTATATCATTTTTGCTTTATCTCTCTATTTTTTTAGAAATAAAATAAATTATATTGCATTAATAGCGGTATTAACCTTTTTACCTGCTGTAGGAATATTGGTATTAAATTTAGATAAAGTATTCTTTTTTAATGTGATTCTTTTGGAGTATGCCTTGGGTATTTGTGCATATCTCATTTTTATAGAATGTAATTTAAACTTTATGCTGAATATTATTCTAATTCTATTGGGAACTGCATTTATTTTCTTTCAGAATATATTTAATGTGTTTGAAACTAGTTTTGGTCGTGCTTTGGACAGGGGAGTGCCAGCCTTTTTATGTGTGGTTGGTGTGATTGGCTTGGAAAGCTTTTTTAAAAACCATTATCATAAATTTGTTAACATTCTAGATAGATTAGGGAACACGTCTTATTCTATTTACCTGAGCCATCCTTTTATCCTGGTCATAGGAACAAAATTATATATAAGCTATTACTTTTTTCAGAATCTTAATTTTGCTTTATTTTTATATGTGATCTGTATTTTCATTGGGTACTATGTAAATAAATTTATTGAAGTGCCTTTAAATAGGACAGTTAAGAATTCATTTAATTCAAATTCTATATGGATATTAAAGATTAAAATATTTATTCAAAATTTAAGAAATATATAGTTAACCTGTTATATGAGAGTAATCAATATCCTCATATAACAGGCTAATTTTATGGATTATTCCACTGTTACTGATTTTGCCAGATTACGTGGCTGGTCAACATCAGTACCACGCAGGACTGCCACATGGTAAGACAGTAGCTGTACTGGAATACAATAAACAATTGGTGCTAAAACAGCATTTACTTCAGGAATATGTACGACATGCTGGCGCTCTTTGGCTTTAATGCCGCTATTTTCATCAGCAAAAACAAAGAGCTCACCGCCACGTGCCTGAACTTCTTCCATATTGGATTTCAGTTTATCCAGCATGTCATCTTGCGGTGCTAGAATTACTACTGGCATATCATTATCTACTAAAGCCAGTGGACCATGCTTCAGCTCACCTGCTGCATAACCTTCTGCATGAATGTAGGAAATTTCCTTCAGTTTAAGTGCGCCTTCCAGTGCGATCGGGAAGTGTGTACCACGACCTAGGAAGAGACAGTGCTGTTTCTCTACAAACAGTTCAGAGAGACGCAGAATTTCATCATCATGACCTAAAGTATCTAGCAGTACCTTAGGCATATGCCATAGTCCAGTCGTGATCTCAGTCATCTGTTCAGCTGAAATGGCATTTTTCACTGTACCGATTTTCAGTACCAGTAACATCAAAGCTGCGAGCTGGGTGGTAAAGGCTTTGGTCGAAGCCACACCAATTTCAGGACCCGCTAAAGTCAGCAGGCTGTAATCTGTTTCACGTACCATTGAAGATGTAGCGACATTACAAATCGTCATCGTCGTAATGTTTACACCTTTTGATGTAGCACGTTTTTGGGTATCACGCAGAGCGGCTAAGGTATCAGCTGTTTCACCTGACTGAGAAATACACACATAGAGTGTGTTATTGACAATCACTGGCGTACGGTAGCGGAATTCACTGGCAATTTCGACCTGACAAGGCAGATCAATCAGCTGTTCAAACCAGTATTTGGCAATCATGCCGGCGTGGTAACTGGTACCACAGGCAATAATCTGGATTTGCTGGATTGTTGAAAAATCCTGTTCCGCATTCACCAGAAAATCTTCACGCAGTGTATTGCCATTCAAGGCTTGTGAAATAGTCTGTTTTAGGGCTTCAGGTTGCTCATAGATTTCTTTGAGCATGTAGTGCTTATATTCACCCTTAGAAGCATTACTCACGGTGGCATCCAGTTCTTTTACTGGACGATCTACCAGTTGACCATCCACAAATACTTCAATGGTAGTACGGGTCAGACGTGCAATATCACCTTCTTCAAGATAGATAAAGCGATTCGTGATTGGTAATAAAGCCAATTGGTCAGAACTGATAAAGTTTTCACCAATCCCGACACCAATCACTAATGGTGAACCTTCACGTACAGTAATCAATTCATCTGGATGATCTGTATGTACGATCCCGAGCGCATAAGCGCCTTTCAGCTGTGGTACGACCTGACGAACAGCTTCAAGCAGGCTAGGGGTAGATTTCAGTGCATCATTGACCAGATGGGCAACCACCTCAGTATCAGTTTGTGAAGTGAATACATAGCCTAAAGCTTCAAGATCATCTTTCAGCTCCTGGTAGTTTTCAATAATCCCGTTATGAACCACAGCAACATTACCCGAAATATGGGGATGAGCATTGTTTTCAGTCGGTTTACCATGAGTTGCCCAGCGTGTATGAGCGATGCCTAATGAACCATTAATCTGTGATTCATTCACAGCTTGTTCAAGGTTCGCGACTTTACCTACACGGCGCTCACGTAGCACCTGGCTATTATTGATTAAGGCCAGACCCGCAGAGTCATAGCCACGGTATTCAAGACGTTTTAGGCCTTCAATTAAGATATTGCTGATATTACGTTCCGCGATGCCACCGACGATACCACACATACTAACTTCCTCTTATTTCTTGATTTTTTGCGGACGCTGATAGTTTTCTTTGGCAAATTGCTTGGAACGTTCTACCGCTAAACTGTTCTCTGCCACATCACGGGTAATCGTTGAACCCGCTCCCACTGTCGCGCCATTACCAATCTGGACCGGTGCAACCAGAGAGCTGTTAGAACCAATAAAAGCATGATCCCCAATGATGGTCTTAAATTTGTTGGCACCGTCATAGTTGCAGGTAATCGTCCCTGCACCAATATTGGAACCGCTACCGACTTCAGCATCACCTAAGTAAGTGAAATGATTCGCCTTGGAACCTAGACCAATGCTTGAGTTTTTGACTTCAACAAAGTTGCCAATATGGACTTCAGCTGCCAGTTTTGCCCCTGGACGCAAGCGTGCAAATGGACCAATCTGTGCTTCTTCACCCACAATTGCCTGATCAAAGATGCTATATGGCTGAACTTTAGTACCCGCAGCAATCTTGGTATTTTTAATCACGCAACCTGCACCAATTTCAACATTATCACCGAGTTCGCAATCACCTTCGATAATGACATTGATATCGATACGCACATCTTTACCAACAGTGAGTTGGCCTCGTAAGTCAAAACGGCTTGGGTCAATCAGATGTACACCTTGCTGCATCAACTGTTTAGCTTGATAAGCCTGGAACTGACGCTCCAATGCAGCCAGTTGCACACGGTCATTGACGCCTTCCACTTCAAAAGCCAGCTCAGGTTCTACAGATGCAACACTCATACCATCTGCCAGTGCCATTGCCACGATATCGGTCAGGTAATATTCACCTTGGGCATTGTCATTGCTTAAACGTGGTAGCCATTCATGTAATTTGGCATTGCTGACCGCATAAATACCGGTATTAATTTCTTTAATTTGGCGCTGTTCTTCAGAAGCATCTTTATGTTCAACAATGGCTTGAATCTGACCATCTTTACGCACAATACGACCATAACCACTGGCATCTGAAAGGGTCAAGGTCACCAGGCCAATGCCTTGCTCTTGAGTAGCATCGAGCAGATTCTGAAGCGTCTGTTGGCTAATACAAGGGACATCACCAGACAGGATTAGTGAAATACCATCTTTAGGCAAAACAGGTAGTGTCATTTGTACGGCATGACCGGTACCAAGCTGTTCAGCCTGTTCTACCCACTGGATATCCTGGTCTGCAAATGCGGACTGAACCTGCTCACCGCCATGACCATAAATGGTAATAATATTGTCTGCATTGAGTTTTTTTGCTGTGTCGACCACATGGCCGAGTAAAGGTCGTCCTGCAAGCGGTTGTAATACTTTCGGTAAGTTGGAACGCATACGGGTTCCTTTACCTGCAGCAAGAATAATCACAGTCGTAGACATGTTCTAATCCTAGATATGGCTTAAGCCATCGTGAAGTAAAAATAAATCCAAATACAAAGTGCTGCCCAGAGGCCAGCGATAATGTCATCCAGCATAATGCCAAAACCACCCCTAACCTGACGGTCAATGACCCGAATCGGCCAAGGTTTCCAGACATCAAATAATCGGAACAGGGCAAAGCCAATGAGTAGCCATAACCAGTTCATCTGAGCTAAATAGATCAGTGGCAAAAAAGTGATGGATTGTCCTGCAAACTCATCCCAGACAATGCGTCCATCATCATGCACACCCATGAGCTTGGCTGTTTGGCCACAGATATATATGCCAATCAGGGACATGATGACAATGGCAAAAAGACTATTTACAAAACCTAAGTAGAGCCAGATGGGTACAAATAAAAGTGCAAAAGCTGAACCAAAAGTTCCGGGCGCTTTAGGTGCCAGACCAGAACCAAATCCTACCCCACTAAAGACAATGAGCCGGTTGATCCATGACATGCTTTTAAAATTGATCGCAGGTTTATGCAAAATGTTGATACCCGTTAAATTGAAGTAAATGATCTACGCCATCTTTTTCAAAAGTTAAACCGTGTTGCTGCTGAATGGAGCCAATTATATTAATCGAAACATCCAGCTGTTTTTGCAATAATTTTTCATAATTTTGCGGGCTTATTGTAAAGCATAACTCGTAGTCATCACCACCCGCGAGTGCATATTGCCAACGCTGTTCATCACTTACTGCCTGCAGGGCAGGACTGATCGGCAATTTTTCAAGTGTTAGCTTTGCACCTACACCTGATGCCTTAAGAATATGCCCTAAGTCTTGTGCCAAGCCATCCGAGACATCAATCATACTGTTGGCTAAGCCTTTTAAGGCAGTACCTAACTGACAGCGTGGGGTTGGATAATCCAAACGTTGCTGTAATGGGTGACCGAGATGATTTAAGGCGAAAGCGGCATCGCCCAGTGTACCGGATACACAAATCAGATCATCAGGCTTGGCACCTGAACGTGGCACAGCTTGTCCTGTATCTACCCAACCAAGGGCAGTCACAGATAAGGTCAAATGAGGGCTTTGGGTGGTATCACCACCAATTAAACTCACACCAAATTGATCGCAGCAATCATAGAGACCCTGACTAAAGGCTTTTAGCCAGTCATGATCAATTTGGGGTAGGCTCAAGGCAAGTAAAATACTATGCGGGGTCGCGCCCATCGCAGCAATATCAGAAAGATTAACAGCGACAGATTTCCAGCCAATCGCATGAGGATCGGTGTCTAAAGGAAAATGACGTCCAGCAACGAGGGTGTCGGCACAGATGACCAGTTGTTGCTGTGGAGGAGGGGTGAGCAAGGCTGAGTCATCGCCAACGCCTAAATCGACAGAATTTTTATTCTGACGATTAAAATAGGTATCGATAATCGAAAACTCAGCCATACAACAATTCGACTAGACTAGTTGGCTTGCTGTTTTTCTGCTGCACGTAAAGTTGTCGCTAAACGGTCCAATACACCATTGATGTATTTATGGCTGTCTGCACCGCCAAAGTGTTTAGCTAACTCAATTGCTTCATCCAGAACCACGCGGTATGGAATCTCAAGGTGTTCTTTGAGTTCATAAGCGCCTAGGCGAAGTGTAGCGAGTTCTACACCATCAAGTGCAGAAAGTTCGCGATCCAGCACAGGGATAAGCAAAGCATCCAATGCTTCATGATTGGCAACCACTTGAGTCAACAATTCATGATAATAGCTGAGATCCACTTTGTGCATGGCATTATCTACACGAGTACGTGCTTCAATCTCATGCACCGGATTGTGGCTCATCTGCCATTCATAAATTCCTTGTACAGCAAAGCGACGTGCTTTACGTTTTGCTGCATAAGTTGCTTGAAGTGTTTGCGACATAGCGTTAAATAGCCTTTAACAAGTTAACCATTTCAATAGCAGTCAAGGCAGCTTCACTACCTTTATTACCTGCTTTTGTACCCGAGCGTTCAATCGCCTGTTCGATACTATCCGTAGTCAATACACCATTAATCACTGGTAAGCCAGTGTCCAAGCCAACTACGCCCAGACCTTTGGCACATTCACCAGCTACAAAATCGAAGTGAGGCGTGCTGCCACGAATCACAGCGCCCAGCGCGATGATGGCATCGAAACGATCTGAAGCTGCCAGTTTTTTCGCAACTACAGGAAGTTCCCAAGCACCAGGTGCATGAACAACAGTGATATTATCCTCTGATACGCCATGGCGTTTCAATGTATCAATGGCACCTTCTAACAGATGTTCAACAACAAAGCTATTAAAACGACCAACTAAAATCGCATAACGGTCTTCGTTCGCGAGATGCAACATACCTTCAATACGGCGAACTGCCATAGGAACCTCGATTATTTCTCTGATGTTTGTTGTGCGGTGATGTATTCCACCACTTCTAAGTTAAAGCCGGACAGGGCATTGAAACGTAATGGAGAGCTAAGCAGCTTCATTTTTTCCACGCCGAGGTCACGTAAAATTTGTGCGCCGACCCCAATGGTCTGATACTGCTGGGAAAGTGCAGCATTCGATTTTACATTTTTTGGTGCGGTAAGTGCATCCAGGGCAGGGCCTAAGTCCTGTAAATGGCGCTGGCCAATCCAGACCAGAACACCACGATCACTGTTTGAAATTTCTTTTAAGGCACGGTCCAGATTCCAGGCCGGTTCACCATCTTGCTTGTTCAGCTTTAATAGATCACGTGTCGGATTAAAGCCATGCACACGTACAGTCGTCACGCCCTCTTTAGGCTCACCTTTGACCAAGGCCAGATGGATATCCGGATTACCCAGTTCACGATAGCGGTACAGGTCAAAGCTGCCGTATTCAGTATCAATACTTTGCTGATCGATACGCTCAACCGTTTGTTCATTGGTCATACGGTAATGGATCAGATCAGCAATGGTACCAATTTTCAGACCATGCTTTTCCGCAAAGATTTCTAGATCTGGACGACGTGCCATGGTACCGTCTTCTTTAATGATCTCGCAGATCACAGAAGCTGGCTCAAGACCCGCAAGACGAGACAAGTCACAACCGGCTTCGGTATGACCAGCACGGTGCAATACGCCACCTGGCTGTGCCATCAATGGGAAGATATGACCAGGTTGTACGATGTCACTTGGTTTGGCATGTGCAGCCACCGCAGTTTGAATGGTGTGCGCACGTTCAGCTGCAGAAATACCAGTAGTAATGCCGTTGGCTGCTTCAATTGAAAGGGTGAAGTTGGTTCCGTGCTGAGCGCCGTTGGCATCCACCATCAAGGGTAGATTTAACTGCTGGCAACGTTCTTTGCTTAAAGTCAGGCAAACCAGACCACGCGCATGGGTGATCATAAAGTTGATGTCTTCAGGACGCACGTGGGTCGCAGCAATCACCAGATCGCCTTCATTCTCACGGTCTTCGTCATCCATCAGGATAACCATTTTTCCTGCACGGATATCTGCTACAAGCTCTTCAACTGTATTGAGCGGCATCAACCTTCACCTTCTTTTTTGATCTATACCAGACCGAATCATGACATTATTACTGCATAGTCTAACGCTTTTTAAGCAATTTTGCCTATGCTTATTGCTTTCCCTCAGGGGTTCATTGTTATACACAGTCTTGCGTAGCATGAAAAGTCGACTTTAAATGAAAGCACAGGCTTTATGCTGGATTTTTAAACGATCAGAAAGCATAAAAAATGACAAACTTATTTAAAATCAACATAACTAAAAATAATCTCTTATTTTTTATGCAGTTTTATGTATTAGTTTAATATAGTCCTTAAAAATACGTATACCTCCTCATTCTTCCCTTTATAAATTTTTTACCAATCAGTTTAAAATTCTGTTTGAAATAATAAATGAATCAGGCGGACCGAAGTCCACCCGAATTCAGATCAGTTTAGAAGAAACCTGCTGGTTTGGTTGAATAACTCACTAACAGGTTTTTGGTTTGCTGATAATGATCCAGCATCATGCGATGGTTTTCACGGCCAATCCCGGATTTTTTATATCCCCCAAAGGCTGCATGAGCCGGGTAGATGTGATAGCAGTTGGTCCAGACCCGACCGGCCTGAATCGCACGACCAGCGCGGTAAGAGGTATGTGCTGAACGTGACCAGACACCGGCACCGAGTCCATAAATCGTATCATTGGCAATTTTGATGGCTTCATCGAAGTCTTTAAAAGTCGTCACTGCCAATACCGGTCCAAAAATTTCCTCCTGAAAGGTTCGCATGTCATTGGAACCTTTAAAAATTGTTGGCTCGATATAAAAACCTTGTCCTACTTCCTGACGTTCATTGCCGCCTAACAAGATTTCTGCACCTTCTTCACGACCTGTTGCAATACAGCCGAGAATCTTGTCCTGCTGTTCCTGTGAAGCCTGAGCCCCGATCATGGTCTCGGTATCCAGGGGATGACCAGTCTTGATCTTTTTCACTCGCTCTACTGCGAGTTCCAGGAATTGGTCGGCAATACTTTCCTGAACCAGCGCACGTGAAGGGCAGGTACAGATTTCACCCTGGTTTAAAGCAAACATGGTAAAGCCTTCTAGAGCTTTTTCCAGGAAATCATCTTTCTGATCCATGATGTCAGCAAAGAACAGGTTCGGAGATTTACCTCCAAGTTCCAGCGTCACTGGAATAATATTCTCGGTGGCATATTGCATGATCAGCTGACCCACAGCGGTAGAACCGGTAAAGGCAATCTTGGCAATGCGTGGATTAGTCGCCAGTGGACGGCCGACTTCAACGCCGTAGCCATTCACGATATTTAACACCCCTTCAGGTAACAGGTCCTGAATCAGTTCAACCAGCACTAAAATACTCACCGGTGTCTGTTCAGCAGGTTTCAGCACAATACAGTTTCCGGCTGCGAGAGCTGGGGCCAGTTTCCAAGCCGCCATCAGAATCGGGAAGTTCCACGGGATAATCTGACCCACGACACCCAATGGCTCATGAAAATGATAAGCAATAGTGTCTTCATCAATTTCCGAGATGCCGCCTTCCTGGGCGCGAATACAGCCGGCAAAATAGCGGAAATGGTCAATGGCTAAAGGAATATCGGCTGCCAGGGTTTCTCGGATCGGCTTGCCATTATCCCAAGTCTCTGCAACTGCTAGTAACTCAAGATTTTCTTCAAGTCGGTCGGCAATTTTTAATAAAATATTGGAACGGGTAGTAGGGGAGCTGTTATTCCATTGCTGTTTGGCGGCATGAGCCGCATCCAGCGCCAGTTCAATATCTTCCACTGATGAGCGCGGAACTTTGGTAAAGGCTTTACCATCTACGGGCGAGACATTATCAAAATATTCACCTTTGACTGGTGGAACCCATTTGCCGCCAATAAAGTTTTCGTATTGGGATTTAAATTGCACTTTTGAACCGTCAGTATTGGGATCTGCATAACGCATAATTCTATTCCTTGATATGATTATTATTGATGAATGCCGAACCACTTCTGCTCTGCAAAAGCCCTCAGATTCAACATCTCAGCTCTACTATAGAGAGGGAAAAAAATCGCAGGATAAATACTTACAAGCTTGCTACAAAAGGCAACATTTGGATAAAAATGGAATTTATTATTTTTATAAATTTCAATATTTTATTTTTATAATGAAATGATTTTAATATGTAAAAAGCATTACTGATCAGCTTGATATTTTTATTTCATATCCAGGAAAAATAGGTAAATAAAATTATTGAAAAATAAGACAGGCAGAGCTTGCTACCTATCTTGTTCATCTGGCTTATAGGGCTTTATTTTCCAGCCATTGAAATAGCTGCTGATAGACCTGCTCACGAACCGGTTTTTCTGAAAGAACCAGATCATGTATCCCATTTTGAATCGAACAGAGTTGCACATCGCCCTGGATTTTCTGCGCATGTTCAATCATGTCGCGTACCTGAAGAATCACATCACTGGTTTGAGCATTACTGTTAAAACGTAGGGGATAAGTGGTTTTGTGGGCATGCATCAGCAAAGTTGGAATATTTAAACGCACACCCTGATGAATTTCTTTTTGTGCTTCGTGAATGGCATGTACAAAACTCAGACGCACCCAGTGATAGCTAGGTTTTTTCCATTCCAGATCAAAATGCCATTCCCCCTGATAGCTAATATGCAGACTAGGCACATAATGACGATTTAAGCGGCTAGGAAATAGCATTTCCGGAAAACGTTTTCCCAGACGGCTCAATTTAGGCACCAGAAACTTTTTCTCAAAAGGCGTCATATTAAAGTCATAAAAAGGACTATTGAGCCATAAGCCTTTAATTAAGGGATGATCTGGATGATGTGCTGCATACAAAGTAGTAATTAATCCGCCGGTAGAATGGCCACTGAGTAAAACCGTGTCATGGCCTTCCTGTCCAATAATTTCAAGAGCCTGGCTGATTTCTGCATCATATTCTGAAAGATGATAGACATTATAAAGTTTCTGATGGGACAGATAGGATCGGCCGTATTTACGTAAATCCAGTGCATAAAAATCAAAACCTTGCTGATTAAAACGCTCTGCCATTTCAGTCTGGAAAAAATAATCAATAAAGCCGTGAATATAGAGGACAGCTTTAGAGGTCGGTTGGTCTGCCTTTTTGCGGATCAGTGTGGCAACTACTGTGCCTTCAGTATCTGGCGGGAATTCTAAAGTGGCCTGTTCATAACCTTCACCCAGAATATCAGGTTGATATTCAAGGCTGGAAAGCGGATGGGACATATTGTTCTACTCATGATTATTTTTATTCACTTATCCTTGTGGATTGGCTTGCATTTGTCAAATCCTGCTGTCTTACCCATTCGAGATCAGTAGTACCATTCAGAGAATAGTCAAATATAAAATTTCAGGTCATTGGCAGCCTGATTAACTAGGGTGTGTTGACACTTTTAGCTTAAAAAAATAGCGAAGTAGTAAAATCAAATCGCCAAACCCAATTTTACTATTCGCTATGCCTCGTACCATGCTGACAGATCAACACTGGCAAAAGTTGAAAGT